>CALJKZ010000245.1 GCA_937983085.1 uncultured Gemmatimonadales bacterium | reverse complement strand
GCGATCGTCGCCGAGCCGAAGCGTCACGCAAGGTGGGGTGCGCCGGACAGATACGTCCTCGGAGCATCGGCCTCGAAAATGTCAGTTCGCCGGTGATTCGATCCAAGCACTGCATCTCACGATCGCGCTCGAAGGCCCCCCGCCTTCGAGGCGCGTCGGAGCGAGGCTCCGTGCACCAACGCCCCGTGTCACGGTGAAGGAGTCTCAGGCCTCCCCCGGTGCACCCTGATTACTCCCCGACGCACGCTGCATACGTCTCGTCGGTGATTGCACCTTCCCTCCTCAATTCCGATGCAATTACACCGTACCAGCGCGCCATGTCGTCCTTTCCGACCAACGCGCAGAACCGCATCATCTCCTTCACCGCACCGGTGACATCTCCTCGCGCTCGACGCACGCTGCACAGACCACCTGACATGATCCCCTCGCGCGGCGCGGCCTGTACGGCAATCTCGTAGCACGACTCACTCCGATGAAGTTGACCCAGTTCCCACAGCGTCTGACCGAGCAGCCCATAAACGGCCGCGCGTCCTGAGTCACGCACATCCATCTGCGCCGCGAGCGACTCTAGAGATCGAACTACTTCGTCGAACTCCTTCTGACGATACAGGGTCTGTGCTCGCCTGAATCGCTCCCTCACTTCCGAATATCTCACGTGGCTATCCCCCTTCGCGCGCGGACATGTCCGAGGCGCCGCCAACTTCCATTCCCAGGCCGAGGGACGGGTCGGCTGAGTGTGCGTCGCCAGTAGCCCCAACATGTTGTGGTGCCGCCCCTGTGCAGTTGCCGACCGGCCAGCGGTCCACCGCGACGTCGGATGCTCCCGGCGTCGGCGAGAGAGGACGGGAGCCGTCTTCGCGCGTCCGAGCGCTGCTGTGGCGACCCCAGGCCCTTCCTCGCGTGGGCGGGCATGCACCGACCGGCGCGGTCGTCCGGCCTGGCACGTGGTACCCCAAGATCTTGTGGTCACGGTCATCCACCAGATACCCATGTTCGCGGACGTCCTGACCACCATGAGGCAGTATCCGGCCTTGAATCTCGGCATAGCGGCGCGCGCATCCGACCGGCCGGCTGCGCCGGTGTGGGTCTCGCGCGGGCCCGCCGCTAGATCCACGATCGCCCGGCAGCCGCGTAACTCGTGGTTGGCGCCCGGCACAGCGATGTTCGAGTGCCAACGTCCAGTCGCTGGAATCTGGGCTCACTCGTCCTCGTCGCCCCCGAAGTCATACCGCTCCCAGAAGTGCCGCCACCTCTGTTTCATTCTTGAATCGTCGTCCGCGGGAGGCCCAGCTTTGGAGCCACGAGGAAACTTCCGCTTGAGCGCATCAATCTCGGTTAGGTCTTCAAGCGCATCGTCAGGGTACTCATTGTTCGTCGGTCGCGCCCCCTCGCCCGCCGGAGTTCGACCACCGCTCTCGCCTCCGGGGGTGGTAGGCCCGCCCGGATCGTCTCCGCCCGGAGTCGTCGGCCCCGACGGCTCGTCGTCAGCGCCGCCGCAGAGGCGGCGCAGCTTCGCTAGCGCCTCGCCAATCCTCGCCCCGGCTTCTGCCGCGTCTCCCATGCCTGGAGGGGAGCCATCGCCGGTTCCAACTCCGCCCATCGGGATTCCGCCCTCGCTGCTGCCGCCTCCCTCCTTCTTGCCGAAGACTACGTCCACAGGGCTCGCTCCGCCGGTGGCCATGTCGCATATCTCAACAACGCGAGGGTCGGCAGCCGCTCGCACGGAGGCCCAATTGAGCTGGAACCTCTCCCACCATGTGAGAGAGTCGAGCCCGCCTGAATTGGGATCAGGTTCCTCTGGCGGTGGGTTCTCGAGCGTGTATCCGGAATCGGATCCATCTTCGTTCGGGTAGTGGATCGGTTGAGGACCGAAGGCCCCCAACTCCTCCAGCGACATCATGCCTCGTGGATCAACGCCCATGATTGACTTGCCGCCGACATACCCATACGCATTCGGCCCGTCCACGTACTCCAGCGGATCCCGCTGGATAAAGCGCTTCAGCTCGCTCGAGTAGTGCCGCGCCCGGTAGTAGTAGAGCCCGCTCTCCT
>CALJKZ010000244.1 GCA_937983085.1 uncultured Gemmatimonadales bacterium | reverse complement strand
GAGCTCGAAGGCATGGCTCCAGTCGGCGATCGTGTCGCCGGAGATCGTGGTGTTGGCGTGCCCCTCGGCGCGCTGCATGTAGGAGGGCTCGGCGGCCCCGAGGGCGGTCTTGCCTGCGCGATCGCGCCACTCCATGTCCAACGAGACTCCGTACGGCGGGTCGGTCACCAGGAGCTGCGGCTCGGCCCCATCCAGCAGCCGCTCCACGTCGTCCGCCGACGTCGCGTCGCCGCAGAGCAGACGGTGGTCGCCCAGCAGCCAGAGGTCGCCGGGCTGCGTCGTCGGCACGTCGGGGACCGGCGGGATCTCTTCGGGATCGGCGAGCTCGTCCACCGGCGGCTTCATCCGCTCGATCTCCGCCTCGGAGAAGCCGGTCAGCAGATGATCGAAGTCGGCGTCGTCCTGAAGCGAGACGAGCAGATCCGCCAGCACTCTCTCGTCCCACTCGGCGAGTTCCGCGGTGCGGTTGTCGGCGATCGCGAACGCCGTCGCGGCGACGTCGTCCTCGTCCACGACCACCGCCGCGATCTGCGTCCAGCCGAGCTCTCGGGCGGCGAGCAGACGACCATTGCCGGCGCGCACGACCATGCCCTGGCGCTGCACGACGACCGGCGACCGCTGCCCGAACTTCGCGAGCGACGCCTTGATGGCGTCCATGTTCCGCGTGCCGTGCTTGCGGGCGTTGGCGGGATCGACGTGCAGCGTGTCGATGGGCACCGCCAGCGACGCCAGACTCTCGTGGATCTCGTTCACGGCTTCCTCTTCTCGTCGTCCCCCGCGAGTGCTGCGAGAGCCTGCGCGCGGCGCTGCTCGAAGCGCTCTGTCCGTTCCGCTTCCGAGCCGGGGGGAGTCCGTGCTCGAAGCGGTCTTGATGTGCCGGCGGTGTCCGGAGTCCCGGGCGCTCGTCTTCCTGCCCCCCGTCGGTCGGCGTCCGCGTGCGCGAGTGCCTTCTTGGATTCCTGGGGGAGTCCTTTCCGGGGCGCGAGGCGGCACGCGGATTCGGTCCTGGTCAGGATCGGAGTGCGGACGAGCCCGTCCGCAGGCCTGCGGACGGGCTCGTCCGCACTCATGACACGCCCGTCCGCACGTGCGGACGGTTCGATCCGCAGATCCAGCAGTTCGCGAGCTTCGGTCGTGATCGACCGAAGCAGGTCGTCCGAGTCGGTTCGGAACAGCGGGAGCAGGCAGATCAACCTGCGCGCAGGCGACACTCGGGCCCGAGTCCTGGCCAGCACGTAGATGAGGTCATCTCTCTGCAGGGCGTCGATCGTGCGTGAGGCCGTTCGCGCGTCGCAGTTGGTCGCGTCGGCGATGGCGTCGATCGTCCAGGCGCCGGTTGTCGCGATGACGTAGCGATCCGCCGGGGATGCACCGCAAGGATGGCGGCGGGAGACGGTCCGTAGCAGGTGGAGCGAGACTCGGTACGCGGTACGCGACGCGTTCGCGTCCCGTAGGAGACGAAGAGCGAGATTCGGCACGTGCGTGTAGCCCAAGCGTGCATCCGGGCCGGACGCCGCCGCCGCGTCGAACCGCAGCTCGCACCAGCCGCGCCGCCGCTTCCTCGACTTCGCCGCGTGCGTGAACATCTCGAAGCGCTTGTCCGCGGCGTCGGCCACGACGCGCTTGAGCAAGTCACGGAGGGGAGCGGGGGATCGACGGTCGCCGGCGCTCACGATCGCCGCCGCCGTGGAGAGCCGCGCAGCGCTTCAGCCGCCTCGTGTTGTAGAACCCGCTCGGCTTCCGGGCAGACGGTCCCGTCGTCGCGGCAGATGCCGTGTAGGCGCAGCGCGCGGCCGACCCGCCGCGTGTCACTGCGCGGGACGCCCGCTGCCTGTGCCCAGGCCCGAAGCACCGCGCGCTCTTCGGAGCGGCCGTCGACCAGCGGCCACGAGAGCGCGAGCCGCTGCGCCACCATGTCGGCCACGAGGAATGCCACGGCGGTCGCGGTGCGGTTCGTCTCACCCATCGCGTTGCTCGACGTCGCCGGCGAGGTGTTCGAGCAGCTCGTGCCGCAGGACGATCCACCGCCGTCCGCGTCGGTGCCCCGGCAACACTCCCCGCGCGAGCAGGCGCCGACAGTGTTGGGGTGAGATCGCGAGCGCCGCCGCCAGATCCTCGACGAGCAGGATCTCGGGGATGCCGCGAGTGCGCGTGTACGTGCTCTCCATGCACGCAGGGAACATGCGCTGCGCGACGACCACCATCGTGGATCCGGATGGATCCACGCCCTGCTGCCGCTTGAGACTGCGAGCCGCTGAAATGGATCCTCGGATCCCCGGACTACTCCGCTCGTGTGACGCGGTGATTCGCGCGTGCCCAGTCGATCAGCCGGTCCAGCGGTGCCTCGTACAGGCGACGTCCGTTCTGCGCCTGGCCGACGCAACGTGCCTCAGGTATCCCGGCCGGATCGCCCTGCTCTCCTGCACGGAGTGCGGGGCCAAGCGTCGCGTTGGACACCGTCAGGCGGTCCGACGTCGAGTCAGTGGGATCTGCTGTCTGGCTCCGGATCGCCTTGAGCATGTCGCGCTGCGTCGTCAGCCATGCGCGCCCATCACGAACTACGAGGCGCACGTTCTGTGGCACGCTGGGGGTTGCGAGTGACCCTTCAGGGTCTGCGCGCCGCAACTGTGCGCGGTCGGTTCGCGAGTGACCGGCAGCGAGCTCGGCGTCGATGTCCTCGGCGGCGAACTTGGCGCGGTCGAAGGAGGCTTGGCTCTCCGGAGCGCCTCGCCTGCCGTAGAGACCCGACAGCCCGTTGTTGATCGCGCGGCTGATCCCGTCCATCGACGAGAAGCTCCGCACTTGGATGGCGCGCGCACGCAGGCCAGACACGGCGCTCGGGGCCGCACCAGCCTCCTCCAGGTCGTACGCCAAGCGCTCCAGCTCTGTGGCGAGTGGGACGTCCTGCTCTCCGGGTCCGGTGAGCCACGCGTCGAACCGCTCGCGGAGCGCGGCCACCCGCGGCACGAATGGCGTCCGTTGCAGCGTCATTGGTCTCTCTCCTTCGATCCCGATTCTCGTACGCGAACCGACACTGCTCAGGAGTTCGTCCCCGCCGCCCGTATCCTGGGCAGACATGTGTCCGTCCGCGCTCCCGTCGCTCGCCGGTTCCGGCACGCCGCGCCGGCGCGCCACGACGCTCGACCGCGTCCGCGTGCGGGCCTGGATCCAGCGCACCGAGTCCGGCGAGGAGCCGCTGGACGCGTTCTGGGCCGTCGCGAGCGACCCGCGCACGGGGCTTCAGCGCTACCGCGGGACGACGGCGCGCCCCGCAGACATCACGCTGCAGAAGAAGCTCGCGGCTCTGTTGGAGCGCGCCGCCCCCGAGCTCCTCATGCGCGCCAAGGACATCGCCAACGCCCGGCTCGCCGCTCTCACCGACAACGCGACCGAGGTGGTGAGCGAGGTGCTCGCCGGCAGCTTCAGCGACACGCGCAAGGCCCGCGTGATGCTCGACGCCGCGCGGCTGGTCTTGGCCGCGTTCGGCATCCGCGAGCACGCACCGGCCTCGGTCCAGAGCAACGTCGTCGTCTCCCTGGGCGACGGGCTGCGTGCGCTGCGGCACGTCGATGTGGAGGGTGACACGATCGACGCGACCGCCGAGGTGCAGGACGCGGAAGGGCACGATGACCGCAGCGCCTGAGCTCGTGCACGTTGTGCGTCGCTGGCGCAGAGACCCCGTCTTCTTCGCCCGCACGATGCTCGGCGTCGAGACGCTCTGGGACCGGCAGCGACAGATTCTCGAGGCCATCCGGGACCACCGCCGCGTCGCGGTGCCGAGCTGCCATGAGTCGGGCAAGACGTTCGTGGCGTCGGTCGCCGTGGTCCAGCATCTGCTCGCCCACCAGCCGTCCAAGGTCATCACGACGGCGCCCACGCAGCGGCAGGTGCGCGACCTGCTCTGGTCCGAGATCCGCAGCCGCTTCGCGGGCATGGTGCGCAAGCTGGGCGGGGATCCGGGGATCGGCACACCGTCGCTGACCCATTGGGAGATCGACGCGGACTGGTTCGCGACGGGGTTCGCGACGAGCCCCGACAAGGCGCAGGACTCCGCCGTGCGGATGAGCGGCTACCACTCGGGCAGCCTCCTGGTCGTTCTGGACGAGGCGGCGGGGATCCCGCGCGAGGTGTGGGCCTCGGTCGACTCGCTCCTGACCTCAGCCAGCGCGAAGGTGCTCGCGATCGGAAACCCCGCCAGCGGGACTGAGTTCGAGCGCGTCTGCAAGTCGCCGGACTGGAGGGTCATCCCGATCTCGGCGTTCGACTGCCCGAACCTCCAGCCGGGTGCTGAGCAGATGGCGTGGGGTGTCACGCCGCGCTGGGTCGAGGAGATGGCACGGCGCTGGGGCAAGGACTCGGTCGTCTACCAGAGCAAGGTGCTGGGGCGCTTCCCGACGTCGAGCGACGACACGCTGATCTCCATCGGCGAGGTCGAGGACGCTCTCTCGCGCCGCGCCCCCGAGGGCTCAAGCGGGCTGCTCTCGATGGGAGTGGACGTCGCCCGCTTCGGGCGGGATCAGACCGTCATCTACGTCGTGCAGGGCGGGCGCGTGCTGCGGGTGGAGAGCTTCAGCGGCCAGGATCTGATGCGCACCACGGGGCGCGTCCTGGCCCTGGCGCGCGAGTTTCGGATCTCCGATTCGCGCATCGCGATCGACGACACGGGCGTGGGTGGCGGCGTGGTCGATCGGCTGCGCGAGCAGCGCTGCCGCCCCAAGGCCGTGAATTTCGGCTCGAGTGCGACGGGCTACGACGACGAGCGCCGGTTCAGCAACCGCCGCACCCAGATCTGGTGGCAGCTGCGCGAGTGGATCCGCTTCGAGGCGGCGCTGGGGGACCTGCGCGGCGAGATCCAGGACCAGCTGCGCTCGGACCTCTGCGCTCCGCGCTACGAGCAGCGCTCCGACGGGCGCATCGCGCTCGAGCCCAAGGACAAGATCCGACAGCGCACCGGCGCGAGCCCCGACCACGGCGACGCGCTGGCTCTCGCGATCGCGGCGACGCACCAAACCTCGTGCTGGATCGTGGCGTAGCGGCGCTCAGCGCCAGGCGGCCACCATCTGGGCCACCTCGCCGGCGCGATCCTGTCGCGCGTCGTCGTAGATCAGGAGGGTGCGCGGGTCGGCGTGGCGGCTGAAGCGCTGCACGGCCCGCACGTCGCCGCGCGTGAGATCGAGCGCCTCGGTGATCGCTGCGTGGCGTAGCCCATGAGGCCGCAGCCCCGAGATGCCCACGCGCTCGCCGAGCCGGCGGACGATCCGCGCGACCGAAGTCCCGGTCAGTCGCCCGCCCTCGCGTCCCCGCACCATCCCGGAGAAGAGCGCGCCGGGCTCCTCGCCCCGGACGGCGATCCAGTCGCGCAGAGCATGTCGCGTCGGCTCTGGCAAGGTCAGCGGCTCGCGGCCACGGCGGCCCTTGCCGCGCACCCAGAGAAGCCCCGTCTGCAGATCGACGTGCTCGAGGTCGAGCGACACGGCCTCGCCGCGCCGCAGCGCCAGATCGGTCAGGAGCCGGATCAGCGCGCGGTCGCGGTGGTCCTTGGGAGTGTCTGCCCGCTCCACCTCGGCGAGCAGCGCGCGGATGCCGCTACGGCCGGGACCGCGCGTATCGCGGTAGGGCTCGGGCCGCACGCGCGGCACCTCGAGCTGCCACGTGACCAGCCCGAGGACGCGGGCCATGCGGACCAGGGCGCGAAGCGCGGCGAGGCGGGCGTTGATGGTGGCGGCGGCGTAGCCGCGCTCGACGAGCTCGGCGCGCCAGAGCAGGGCGAGCCGATGCGCCTCGGGGGCACCGAGATAGAGCACAGTGCGGTCGGCCGGCGAGGAAGAGGTCGATGAGGCCCTTCGCGTCGATTGTGGGGCCACTGTGGGCTCCTGTATGCCTGCAGATGCCCAACGGATCGGCGCGGGCGGCGCCGATGCACGGCGGCGTCGCGGGGGTCTGCGCCTCTACAGGGGCTGGCGCAGACCCGCTCGAAGCGCTCTCGATCGGGGCCGGGGCGGTACGCGGGCGCGCGCGCGCGAGGGAGCGGTGCGGAATCGTCGGGCCGTGCGGTCCGGTGGCGGGGGTGTCCATGGCGACGACCATCGCTCTGCCGCGGGGCCGGATCCGAGGCTAATCGGGTGCGATAATGCGTGCTTTCGCACGTACTCCGGGCCAGTGGCCGTAGGTCTGGGGCGATCCCGCCGAAGACATGCTCCGCCAGATGCCGAAGCAGTCGCGCGCGCGTGCGAGCGACGGATGAGGACGCCGTTCGCGCTGACGAGTTTCGTCCCGCCGAGCGGCTACCATGTAGGAGGTAGGGACCATGTCGATCGATGCACCGCGCGCCGCGGACTCCGCGCCGTTCCTGTTCGAGTCGCGCTTCCTTGATGACCACGCTGGACAGATCATCTCCGACGCGCGGACGGCGATCATGGAGCTCGTTGCCAATGCGTACGATGCGGGCGCTACGCGGGTTGAGATCGAGTGGCCATCCGAGCCCGGAGAGCACCTGGCAGTACAGGACGACGGCATCGGCATGACAGCGAGCGAGCTGGATCGTCGGTGGCGCACGCTCAACTACGACCGCCGCGCGGAGCAGGGCGTCGATGTGGAGTTTCCCGACGGAGCCAGTGGCGGCCACCGCCGCGCGTTCGGTCGCAATGGCAAGGGGCGGTTCGCCGGGTTCTTCTTCTCGGACACCTACACGGTCGAGACATGGCGTGACGGGATACAGGCGTCCGCTGAGGTCGCTCGCGAGGACGTCGACCGCTCCCGTCCATTTCGCATCACATTGAAAGGCACCGCCGAGCGATCGGGGCACGGGACGCGCATCTCCCTGGTTGCCCACCGCCGCGAACTCGAGGCTCAGGACGTCCGCGACGTCATCGGGTCGAAGTTCCTCGTCGATCCGCACTTCGAGGTGGTCGTCGACAATCAACGTGTGAGCCTGTTGGACTTCGATGGCCGTCGTACGGATCAGTTCCCCGTGGAGGGCGTCGGGGAGATCACAGTCCATCTGCTCGACGGAAGGGAACATGACCGTACGACGCACCTCCGCGGCGTCACGTGGTGGGTTCGTCGCCGGATGGTGGGAAGCCCGAGCTGGGAGAACCTCGACGGCGACGGTGCGATCCTCGATGGACGCACGGCGGAAGCGAAGCGGTTCAGCTTCATCGTCGAGGCGGACCCACTCGAGGAGCTCAACGCGGTCAAGGCCGACTGGTCGGGGTTCCACAGCTCCAACGCGGTGACGCTGGTTCGGGACGCGGTGCTCCAGTACGTGCGCCGAGTGCTACGAGACGAACTCGCCGGCTCGCGCAAGGCGGCGAAGACGCGCGTCCTGGAGCGACATCGGAAGGTGCTGGGAGAACTCCCCGTCCGGTCGAAGCGCGTCATCGGACAGTTCGTCGATGAGATCCAGGAGCGCTGCCCGAGCATGAGCCAACGCGACCTGACGTTGACCGTCGAGGTGCTTGCAAAACTGGAGAGTGCTCGGTCCGGTTACGACCTCCTGGGGCAGCTCGCTCGCTGCTCTGCAGACGACCTGGACAAGTGGAATCGACTGATGGAGGAGTGGACTGCAAGTCGCGCCGAGATCGTGCTCGACGAGTTGCAGAAGCGGCTCAGGCTCCTCGAGCGGCTGGCGTCGATCGTCGCGACGCCAGGTGCGCGGGAGCTCCAGGATATCCAGCCGCTGTTCGAGCGCGGGCTGTGGATGTTCGGGCCCGAGTACGAATCCGTTGAGTTCGTCGCCAACCGGACGCTCACCACGGTAGTCCGAGAAGTCCTCGGCGGCGTCGCCGCGGCTGGCAGAAGGCGCCCGGACCTGGTCGCGCTGCCGAATGTGTCCGTGGGTGCGTATGCGGCCGACAGCTACGGCGCCGACGGAGAGATCGACGGGATCCGCAAGGTCGTCATCATCGAGCTGAAGCGAGGTCAGCAGGACCTGACGATGCAGAACCTAGATCAGGCACGGGACTACGCAATCGCGATCCAACGTCGCGGCCACGTCCGTGAGTCGACCGAGATCGAGGTGTATCTGCTTGGCAGCACGCTAGGACCCAGTGTGAGCGTCGCGAAGTACGGGGAACGCGAGCAGATCGTCGTGCGGCCGCTGCCGTTCGACACGGTGCTTGCGCGCGCACGGGCGCGCACGTTCAACCTCCAACGCCGCCTAGAGCGTGTCTCTCCTCGTCCGGATCCAGAAGTCGAGGCCGTCCTACACGGGGGCGGACAGGCGGCGCTGTTCGACGAAGGCGCGTAGCTGGTCGCACGCCGCCGCACTCGGCGGCCCGGCTCGCGTGCCTAGTGTTCGGTGTCCCGAGGTGGGTTGGGGTCGTTCCCGGGGGGAATCGTGTCCTTGCTGCGGATACGGCCGTCTCGCCCCTTCGTGGTGAGCTCGCCCCCGCCCTGGTTGCGGAGCATGCCGCGGGCGGCGCGCTCCGCCTCGCGCTGAGTGCGGTGAACGGACGATGCGCGATTCGCATCGTTGCGCTTGTTCACCCACTGGTTGTCGTCGCGACGGTAGACCGTTCGATCTCTGCCCTTGCCTGCCATGTCCGCTCTCCTCGATCTCGGGTGCTTGAAGGCTCCACGCGTGTGAGGGTATCACGGTGCGCCGCGCCTTGCGGTGGCGAGGCAGGTCGTGGGAGGAGCGGCGACGTGGCAGACGAACTGAAGGAGAGCGTGAGCAAGTGGCTGGCTGAGAGCGGCTTCCCGCTGGAACTGCGCGTGGCTGCGGCCATGCGAGGGACGGGATTGGAGGTACGCCAAGGCGACTACTACACCGACCCGCGGCAGCCGGAGAAGCGGCGCGAGATCGACGTCGTCGTCGGACGTCGCGCCAGGGGGCGGCGCGACGTGCTTGTGGAAGTCGCGATCGAGTGCAAGACGTCGACGAAGCCGTGGGTCGTGTTCTCGAAGTCGGCGCCTCGCGGCTTCGAGACGTGGCCAGCGAGCGCGGCGTACGCCTCTCCGAAGGCGGCCGCTGTGGAGTATGGCCACGCTGGGCTGATGAGGACGGGGCCACGCGCCGGGTTCTCCGTGCGGACGGCGTTCACGAAGTCGGGCGATCGTGACGGATCGTACGACGCCGTCTCGCAGGCGACGGCGTACGCGCGCTCGGTCGTTCACGACCAGTTTCGGCTCCCGGACGACACGCGACCGGAGCGGCGAGTTGTGCTGCCGTGCGTGGTGCTCGACGGCCACCTCTTCGAGGCGACGCTAGCGCGCAATGGCGAACTCGATGTGGTGCAGATCTCGCAGGCCGCGCTGGAGTGGCGACAGACCAAGTCCCGTCACGGATTTCACGCCGTTGTCATCGCGACGGCTGGAGTGCTTGAGGGGTTCGCGCGCGTTGTCGGGGAGTGGATTCAGGATGTGTCGGAGCGTCTTGAGCACAACGATTAGTCCTGTCGCCAGCGACGACGCCATCGCCCCCGACGCGATGGACACTCGCGCGGTGGCGACGGTGCGCAGCGCGCCACGCCGGGCACGTGCGTTGGACGGCTCCGACGACTGAGGTCAACGCGGCGGTCGGGCCGGTCGCCGCGAGGCGTCAGTCGACTCGCACCCCGAGCATCCGCCAGAACACCGGCTCTGCCACGAGCCGCACGCCGAGGGCGCGGGCCTTCTTGGCCTTGCTCGACATCGAATCAGGGTCTGCCAGGACGAGCACGTCGAGCTTCCTGCTTACGCCGGTACGGATGATCATCCCCGCGCCCTGCGCGAGGCGGGTGGCCAATGTGCGGTCGATGGGGCTACCGTCGATCGTGCAGGTGAGCGCGCCCGTGAAGCACACCTTCTGGCCGTCGAGACACTCACCCCCGGATGCGGTGTCGAGTGCAGGCGGAGTGGCTCGGGCGACGCTCGTCATCTCCTCCAGCCGCTGGGGTTGGATGCCGAGGAGCCTGCGCACGTCCTCGATGTCCGCACGCTCCGCTTCCGACACCACGCCATCTGCGAGGGCCAGTCGAACCAGCTCGTCCAGGTACCGCTCGTGCGCGGCTGCGGCCTCCGGCCAGGAGAGTCCAGCCATCTCCGCCAGGGAGATCAACTGCTCGGCCTCGCCGCCGGTGACGCGGCGGTCCTCCAGCGCACGGTCGAGCAGAGCGAGATAAGCCTCGGTCTCGTGCGCCGCGTCCGCCGCGCGCGGTAGCCGCGCGACCAGCTCGGCGATGAACGATGAGGGGGCCCGGCGTGCGCGGGCCGCCTGCTCTCGCAGGAGCGGGGCGCTCGCGACGGGGAGGCTCGGCCATCGGCAACCGAGCGACGTGTCGGCCGCGTCCATGAGCACGGCGATCCCGCCTACGCGATCGAGGCAGCGCATGAGGAGCGCCGCTGCGGCTCGCGCGTCGCTCTGCGCGGAGTGGTGATCCTCGAGCGCGACGCCGAAGTGAGCGCAGAGGTCATCGAGCCGTCGAGACGGAGCGGCAGGGTCGGCGGCGGCGGCGAGGCGCATCGTGCAGAGCCGCGGGTAGTCGGGCGGCGTGCAGCCGATGCGCTCGAGCTCCGCGTCGATGAAGCGCGCGTCGAAGGCCACGTTGTGCGCCGTGAAGATCGCGCCATCGAGCAGTCGTGTGACGGCGCCGGCGATCTCCTCGAATCGCGGCGCATCGAGCACATCGCCCGCGCGCAGGCCGTGGATGTCGGTGGGGCCGAGATCGCGATCGGGATTGACCAGCGTGCAGTACTCGTCCAGCACCGTGCCGTCGGCACTCATGCGCACGACGGCCACCTCGCACACTCGGTCGTGCCATCCCGGGTGCAGACCCGTTGTCTCCACGTCCACAACCGCGAACTCCGGTTCACCACGTCTCACGAGACACCCCCATCACGGCCCGATCGACTCGTCGCCCGAGGATAGCGTCGAGGGAATCGAGCGTCACCCTGGGACCGCTCGCCGCTCCGCGCGGCGCGGCGAGCGGCGATTTCGTCCAGACACAACTGGATGGACTCCGCGCTCCAGAGCGAATGTCCTCGCCACAAGGAGGTGCCGACATGAGCACGAAGACCACGAAGGCGGGAACCACCCGCAAGAGCAGCAGGAAGACCACCGGCCGCACGCCCCGCAAGGCCGCCAAGAAGCTGACGGCGAAGACGTCGGCGACGACGCGGACCGCCGCGCCCAAGGCCGAGACGCCCAAGCGCCCGCGCGATCCTCGGCTCCCGCCGGCGGGCACCGAGATCGTCCGGCCCTACAAGGGCAGGGACGTCAAGGTCACCGTCCTGCAGCGGGGCTTCCGCTGGGAGGGCACGGAGTATCGCTCGATCTCGGCGCTGGCGTCGGCGATCACCGGGGCCAAGTCGATCAACGGGTTCTTCTGGTTGCGGCTGAACGAGGCGAAGGGAGGGGGCGCGACGTGGCGCGGGCGCTGCGCGCGCTCGGTGCGCCCGCCAGCGACGTCTCGGCGTCGCTGGCTCTCGTAGGTCGCGGCCTGCGCGGACGAGGTTGCGACGCCCTCCGCCTGCCCGGCGAGTGACACGGCGACGGCATCGCGAATGAGCGGCTGTCGAGGAAGCGGACTCTCGCTGAAGGAGAGGGGAGTGGAGTGAGGGGGAGCCGCTTTACGGGCGTGCGTCGCCCAACCTCGACGATTGCAGCGTACGGCACGCAGGCGACAGGAGAGGCACTCCGCGAGTCGAGACCTCGTTCACGGATGCCGCCGGCGTACACTCGCCGTCCGAGATGAGGGAGCCCGTACGGAGATCTCGATGCCCCGCAGGAAGAAGACCGCGTCCACCGATGAGCTGCTGAACGAACTGACCGACGGATTGGCTCGACTCGTCGCCGCCGCGCGCGACGAGGGGCGCGAGGGTGCCCTTGCCGAGCTGCGCGGTGTGCTGGGCGAAACCGGCGGAGCGAAGGCGACTCGCGGCGGCAAGCGCGGTCGCAAGGCCGCGTCGACGAAGACGTCCGCGAAGAAGACGAAGCGCACCAAGTCCGGCAAGAAGCGCAAGAACCCCTGGGCGAACCTCACAGACGAGCGGCGTCTGGCGCGCGTCAACGCCATCCGCAAGGGGCGGGGGCTGCCCCTGAAGAAGTCGCTCTAGGGTTCGGCGCGGTCTCCATCCGACTGCCCCTCGACATCCGTCGGCGATGCGCCGGTCTCCTTGCGCGAGACGTTTCGCGCGGGTGAGCCGGTCTGCGCGGGGCGGCGCCCGCCCAGTGCTCGTTCGGAGAGGGTGGCCGAGGTCCGTGGCTACTCGTCGCGGTCCTCGGCGAGCACGCGCAGCATCGAGTCGATCGTCTGACTCAGGAGACGTCGGAACTCGTCTTCCTCAACTCCGAGAGCGGCGCTGGCATCGGAGACGCTGGCGCGACCGGCCTGCACTTCCGCGACCCACGCCAGCTGAACCTTCACCTCGTCGCTGGCATCGAGGCGCTCCAACTCAGGGGACATTCGCGGCGGTCGCCTCATCGGTTCACCTCGCTCTCATGTCGGTTGCTCTCCGGTCCTGCTCCTGCGGGGGTCTGCCCGACCCGCCCAAGAGACTCTACAGGATCCGCGATCGCTGCCGGTTCGCCGCGCGTCTACGGGAAGCGCTCAGCTCGAACGTCGCCGTGTTGTTCGTGCAGCGGTCGCCACGGATAGGGCTCTCTTGGGGGGCAACAGGCCCTCACCCCACGGAAAGTCCGCAAACTCCGGATTCCTCGAACTCGCCGTCAGGAGTGTCGCTCGCGCACCTAGTCTCTGGGCATGCGCTCACTTCACCAGCCGTCGTTCTACGAGCAGATCGCCAACGAGATTCCTGAGCCGGCGCGGTCCGTCGTCGTGGCCGGCCTCTCGGAGTTTCAGCTGCCGCTCGCCCGACTCTCGCTCGAGGTCATCGACGCGGAGTCGCGGAGCATCCCATTTCGAGACGCGGCGCGGCTTGCCACCGAGTTCCCCGTGCTCTCGCGCACGCACTTCGGACTGCAAGACCTCCTGCAGTACGAACTCTCGGTGGAGGAACTGCGCGCGGTGCGCGCCTTGCTCGACCAGTTCGCGCCGCTCGACTTCGCGTCGGGCGTCACGCCGTCGGGCGGCAACGAGCTGACG
>CALJKZ010000243.1 GCA_937983085.1 uncultured Gemmatimonadales bacterium | reverse complement strand
ACCATCGGCACTCACAACACCGCCAGTGGCTCGAGCGCTCTAGCAGGAAACGAAGTCGGTTCGAGCAATACAGGCGTTGGCGTCGACGCAGGAAGGCACTGGACGACAGGGAGCTACAACATCGCACTTGGCGCCGGATCGCGCGGCTACGCCGGAGAGAGCGGGACGATCCGAATCGGAGGGGAGGCGCTGCAGAGCCAGACGTTCATTGAGGGAATCCGCGGCACGACGACCGGGGTGGCCGACGGAGTCGCGGTTCTGATCGACAGCGCCGGTCAGCTGGGGACCGTCAGCTCTTCGCGCCGCTTTAAGAAGGAGATCGCCGACATGGCGGACCTCTCGGAACGTCTGCTGGATCTCCGACCCGTGACGTTCCGCTTCAAGCAGCCTCGCGCTGACGGCTCGCAGCCCCTCGAATTTGGCCTGATCGCCGAAGAAGTGGCCGAGGCACTGCCTGAACTGGTGGTCTTCGGCACCGATGGTCGACCCGAGGCAGTCAAGTACCATCTGCTGGCCACGCTGCTGCTAAACGAGCTCAAGAGGCAAGAGGACCGGATCGAGCAGCTTGAGTCCCTGGAACGAAGACTGGCTCTCGTCGAAGGCGCCCTGGGGGTCCGTTGACAAGACTCTCTGGGACCGGACCGGGACTCATGAGGCCTAACAGCTGCGCCTAGGGCGCTGGTGGAGTCGGTGGCGCGAGAGGCGAGGTCGGGGGGCGCGCGGGGTGGCTGCGTACGATGCGATAGCATCAGATGTATGCGCACCACGCTGAACATCGACGAGGACGTGCTCTTCGCCGTCAAGGAACGAGCTCGCCGCGAGGGACGGAGCGCGGGGGAGGTTCTGTCGGAACTCGCCCGGAAGGGACTGACGGAGAACTCCGTTTCCGGTGAAGTGGCCGAGGCGGAGGCTTTCTACGGTTTCGAGCCCCTGCCGTCGCGCGGCCAGGCCGTCTCGAACGAGCTGATCGATCGTCTGCGCGAGGACGAGCCCGAGTGATGCGGGCGCTGCTCGACATCAATGTCCTGCTGGCGCTTCTCGACTCCGACCACGTCGACCACGCGACAGCCCGTGCCTGGCTGTCGTCGGAGATCGGTCACGGATGGGCGTCCTGCGCGCTCACCCAGAACGGGTTCGTCCGTCTCGTCAGTCAGCCGCGGTATCCGAGCGCGATCGCTCCCGCCGAGGCCATCGACCGTCTCGGTCGCGCTGCGAGAACACCGCACCATACCTGGTGGTCGTGTGATCTCAGCCTGCTCGACCCTCGCGTCTTCGACAGGACGCGACTCCATGGGCCGCGGCAGGTGACGGATGCCTATCTCCTGGCCCTGGCGGTGGCGCACGAGGGCCGTTTCGTGACCTTCGATCAGACGGTGCCCGTGACAGCCGTCCACGGAGCCTTGGCCGAGAACCTGGTCGTTCTCTAGCGATACGGCGCGACCCGCGATGCGGGAGTCGTGGCTCAGAACGGCCCCAACGCCCCGTCCTCCCCCGGCTCCGCGTACGGATCCGGCAGCTCGAAGAGCTCGTCGCCGGAGATGCGGCATTCGCCGGGAGCGCGGAACTTGCGGAAACGGATGCCGACGCGGACGCGGTAGCGGCGGACGTCGCCGTCCGCCTTGACGCTCCACTTGACGACCGTGTTCATGGTGGCCCGCGCCACCTCTTCTTCGGCGCCGAACTTCAGCGAACAGATGCAGCCCTTCGGGCAGAGGCGCTCGAGGCGGCTGGACCGCGAGTAGGCGTCCGCCGCGTCCTTCACCGCCTGGCCGATGTCCGCCTCGCCCGGCATGGGGTCGTCGGGGTCCTCCCGGGTCAGCCAGGGGATCTCGCCGTCGGGGCCTTCGAGGAGCTCATAGCCGTCGTAGGCCCAGCAGGTGATCTCGGAGCGGCCGGTGCACGCGGGCGGCGTGGGCGGG
>CALJKZ010000242.1 GCA_937983085.1 uncultured Gemmatimonadales bacterium | reverse complement strand
AGGCGAAACCAGGCAAGCTCCCACTTATCAGGAGACTCGGGACGATGGAGTTCATCACAGGAAAGCACCTCGACCGCCGCACCTTCCTGCGCGGCATGGGCGCCGCGGTCGCGCTTCCTTACCTCGACGCGATGGTCCCCGCCGGTCGCATGAGCGGAATCGTGTCCCGGGCCGAAGCGGAGCGGACGCCTCTCATCTGCATCGAGGAGGTCCATGGTCTCGCGGGGTGCAACGAGTGGGGTGCCACCCAGCACCTGTACGCGCCCGAGATCATCGGTAAGGACTTCGAGATGGTGCCCAACAGCGCCCTCATCTCCCTGGAGCCCTACCAGGACTACCTCACCATCATCTCGAACACGGACGTCCGCATGGCCGAGGCCTTCACGGCCCCGGAGATCGGCGGCGACCACTTCCGTTCGAGCGCGGTCTTCCTGACCCAGTCGCATCCGAAACAGACCCAGGGCTCCGACCTCTTCGTCGGCACGTCGCTGGATCAGATCTACGCCAAGCGCTTCGGCCAGGACACGCCGCTGCCGTCCATGCAGTTCACCATCCCGAACATCGATCAGGCGGGTGGCTGCACGTACAACTACTCCTGCGCCTATACCGACTCCATCAGCTGGGCGTCGCCGAGCGAGCCACTCCCCATGATCCGTGATCCGCGGGTTGCCTTCGATATGCTCTTCGGGGCCGGAGGCACGCCCGAGGAGCGCGCGGAGCGTCGGGCGATGCGCTCGAGCATCCTGGACTGGATCACCGGCGAAGTCCGCCAGATGAACCGCCAGTTGGGCTCGGAGGATCGTCAGCGCATGGAGCAGTACCTGCAGAACGTGCGCGAGATCGAGCGCCGAATCGACATGGTCGAGGCCCACAACACCAGCGGTGAAGAGCGCCTGATTCCCGAGGCTCCCGCCGGCGTGCCCGACTCGTACCGGGAGCATATGGAGCTCATGTTCGACCTCCAGGTTCTGGCCATCCAGACCGACATGACCCGCGTCATCTCCTTCAAGACCGGTCGGGACTCGGAGAACCGGGTCTTCCCCGAGTCGGGCACCGATCGCCCGTTCCACCCCGCGTCACACCACGGCGGGCGGGAAGAGGCCATCCTGGAGTTCAACAAGATCTGCCAGTACCGGGTGGGCATGCTTCCCTACCTGCTCGACAAGATGAAGAACACCCTCGACGGGGATCAGAACCTCCTCGACAAGTCTGTGGTCATGTTCGGCTCGCCCATGGCGGACGCCAACCTCCACAACCACCGCCGGTGCCCCCTGGTCTTCCTGGGCAAGGGCAACGGCATCTTGGAGGGCAACCTGCATTTGAAGGCCGCTGACGGGACGCCCATGGCCAACGCCATGCTGACGCTCCTGCAGGATCTCGGTCATTCCGACATGGAGAGCTTCGGCGACAGCACCGGCGGGTTCATGCTCCGCTCGGCCGGCCGTACCACGACACAAGAGGTCTACTAGAGTTTTGCGACAGGTCTTTCCGAGAGACGATCGATGAGACGCTTGCATTTCATCAGCGCCTTCGGGGCGCTGGCCCTTTCGCTGGCGCTCACGACGGCCGCGACTGCGCAGCAGCGCGCGCCTGTGGCGACGGCGGCGATGAACGGAGACCTCGACGCCGTGCGGACGCTGCTTCGGCAGGGCGCCGACGTGAACGAGGCGCAGGCCGACGGCATGAGTGCCCTCCATTGGGCCGCCGAGCGGGGCGATCTCGCCCTGCTGGACGTCCTCCTCACGGCCGGGGCCGAGTTCGAGTCTGCAACGCGGATTGGAGAGTACCGACCACTGCATATCGCTGCGCGGAACGGACAGAGTGAGGTGGTGCGCCGCCTCGTCGAGGCCGGCGCCGACGTGGAGGCACGCACCGACCCCAGCGGCTCCACGCCGCTGCATCTGGCCGCCACCTCGGGAAATCGACCCGCCGTGGAGGCTCTCCTGGCGGCGGGCGCCGATCCCGATGCGCGTGAGGCCGAATGGAAGCAGACGCCGCTGATCTTCGCTGCGGCGTGGAACCGGGTCGAGGCCATCGAAGCCCTCATCGAAGGGGGAGCCGACCCGAACCTTTCGTCTGAGAAGCTCGACCTGAATCTCATGCGTCGGTACGACGCCGAAGCCAACCGCCGTCAGTCGGAGGTTCTCAAGGCGTTCACCAACGATGGCGCGTGGCAACCGACCTCGGCGCAGGTACAGGCGGCGGTGAAGGCCGGGCGCCAGGTGTACGAGGGCGAACCGCCGCGCGAGCGCCGCAGCTCGGATCGTGAGCGGATGTTCCGATCGGGCGTCGAGGCCAAGGGCGGGATGACGCCCTTGCTGCACGCCGCTCGTCAGGGCCACCTCGAATCCATCGAGACGCTTCTGGACCGCGGCGCCGACATCGATCAGGCGGGTGGAGGGGACGGCACGAGCCCTCTCACCATCGCGGCCATCAACGGGCAGTTCGACGCCGCCATGCTCCTTCTGGAGCGCGGAGCCGATCCGAACCTCCCGGCGGAGGCCAACGGCGTGACGCCGCTCTTCGCCACGGTGAACTCCGAGTGGCAACCGCGTACGCGCTATCCCCAGCCTCAGGAGCGCGCGCAGCAGCAATACGGGTACCTCGACGTCGCCCAGGCCCTCCTGGAAGCCGGAGCGGACCCTGACGCCCGTCTGGAGGCCCACCCGTGGTACATGGAGTACACGGGATGCGGGAACTTCCGTTGCGGTCTCATCGACATGGCCGGTGCCACGCCCTTCCTGCGTGCTGCCTATGCCACCGACGTGGAGGCCATGCGGCTGCTGTATACCTGGGGGGCGGATCCCTTCATCGCCACCATCGCCCCGGAGCAGCGCCGCCGGATGAGCCCTGAAGAGATGCAGCGCTCCTTCCAGCTCGACCTGCTGGCCGACGCCGACACCTTCGCGGTGATGAGCGATTCGGCGAAGGCGACGGCTGTGGTCACGATCTGGAACGACCTCCCGGACTCGGTTAAGGCAGAGCTGCCCGAGGCCGACGTGCGGGCGAAGGCCGGCGACTACCGCGAGATCGTTCTCCAGCACGCGCAGCGTCAGGACTCGGTGAAGGCCGAGAACCCCGACCCGTCCGGCCTGCCGCCCGTTCCCGCCGGCGGCCCGGCCGTGTTCCCCATCCATGCCGCATCGGGTGTGGGATACGGTGAGGGCTTCGCCGGCAATGCCCACCGCCATGTCGATCATGGCTGGTTGCCCTCGGTGCAGTTCCTGGTCGAAGAGGTGGGCATGGACGTCAACATGCGCGATCACAACGGCTACACGGCCATCCACCACGCTGCGGCCCGCGGCGACAACGAGTTGATTCTCTATCTCGTGGAGCAGGGCGGAGACGTCACGCTCATCAGCCGACGGGGCCAGACCACCGCCGACATGGCCAACGGGCCGGTGTCCCGTGTGTCGCCCATCCCCGAGACGGTGGCGTTGCTCGAGAGCCTGGGTTCGGCCAACAGCAACAACTGCCTCACCTGTCAATGACGGGTCGGCGCCTGCCGGGCGGCATGGATCGCCCGGTAGGCGCTGTGCACCCGTAGCCCCGTGGAGATTCTCTGGGTCCTGATTCCAGGGCCGTTCGTGGGCTACTTCATCATCGACAGCGTCCGGAAGATCTTTTCCGAGGACGAGGGCGCGGTCATGCGGGTCTTCCGCGCCCAGCCAGTCACCATGCTCGCGGCGGCCACGGCCCTTGGTTCGGTGGTGGTGTGGGCCGTAGCCGAGGTCGTCCTGAGGGTGCTCTAGCAGGTCGTTTCAACCACCTGGTGCCGGGCGGGTGCTCGGCGCGCGGGGTTCGGAAGTGACCGGTTCAGGCCGTGGCGATCATGCGGCGGTCACGGACCACGCGCCGATCCGCCACCCTGCGGTCCGCACCGCTCCGACGACTGTGCCCGGTCCGGCGGTCGTTGCCGGCGCGGCGCTCTTCGCCGGGGGCATGCCCGTTGGTTCGGCGTTGGGAGATGCGGCGCGGACCGCTCCGACGCTCCGCGCTTCCGCGTCGGTCGGGCCCGCTTCGACGTTGTGCCACACGTTCCACACGCTCGAGCATCCTCATCACCTTCGTCCGGGGGGGCGGTCGTCGCCCTGATAATGCGGAGGTCGCCGCTCGCCGTCCAGCATGTCAGGGCTCGTGGTCCGGCTCTGTCGCGCGCCCGAATCTCGGCGTCAAACGGGAGCGGGAAGGTCCGCCGGAGGCCCGTCGCCGAGACGGTCTCTGAGCGCACCGGCGTCGTCGGGCGACCCGAGGAAGACGAGGGACGTATTCGCCTCCACCACGCGGTCGCGGTCCGGGTTGTACTCCCATCCCTCGGCGTCCTTGATCGCCAGCAGCAGGATTCCCGGAAGCTTCTCGAGGCCGAGATCCTTGATCTTCCGGCCCACGGTGCGAGCGCCCTTTGAGACGAAGATCTCCTCCACCCGCAGGTTCCGGTCCCGATCGCGCAGCATCTCGTCGAGGAAAGTCACCACGGCCGGACGAATGAGCTCCGACGCCAAGCGCAGCCCTCCGATGTGCTGCGGGGAGACGACGGAGTCGGCGCCGACCTTTCGGATCTTCGACTCCTGCTCGACGTCCTGGAGCCGGGCGACGATCCGGATGTCGGGGTTCAGTTGCCGTGCCGTGAGTGTGATGACGACGTTCATGTTGTCCGATTCGGCGCACGCGATGAGACCGTCGGCGCGGCCGATGCCTGCCGCCTGAAGCACGTCGTCGTCGGTGGGGTCGCCCAGTACCACCGGAATGTCCGGCACGCCAAGGCTGAATTCCTCGGCTTCACTGGCCGAGGGGGCCACCAGAACCACAGGGCGCTTGACGGTGGCGAGCTCCGTCACGGCATAGATGGCCGTCGGCCCCGATCCGCAGACGATGAGGTGACCTTCGAGGCGGGCGAGCTCCCGTTCCATCTTCTTTCTCCCGAAAACGTGGCCCAACTGGCCCTCGATGATGAACGCGGTCACGGTGGAGACGAAGTAGAGCGTCCCGCCCATGCCCACCAGAATGAGCACGGAGGTGAAGAGACGGGCTGCGTCGGTATCCACCGCCACCACCTCGCCGTACCCGACGGTGGTGAGGGTGATGGCCGTCATATAGAACGCCCGGATGATCCCTGCGTCGGGGTCGATGACGGAAAAGCCGGTGATTCCGACGAGGGTGACGAGCACGAGGAAGGCGGACGCTTTGGTCAGCCGCCCTCGAAGCTCTTCGAGGTCGGCCTCCCACTCCCGTGCGTTCGGCTCGTAGTAATCCACGGCCGCGAATGTGGCGTGGGCAGTCGACGGGGCGCAAGCACGCAAAGCCTTGCCGCTCCGGGGGTTCGGTGGCCATTATCCCGTCGTCGTCGGCCCGGTCTTCCCAGCGGGTCGTGAGGGCGTGGGGTGACCGCCCGTCCAAGGATCGAGGGGCCCGCCAAACAAACCGAGGAGAGGCGGATTGTCGAACACGGAAACGTCCGAAAACACCGTCAGGCTGGATGGTCGGACGCTCTCGCTGGAAGACGTGTGGCGGGTATCGTGCGAAGAGGGGGTTCGGGTCGGACTCGCGCCCGGAGCCCGGGAGCGGATGGAGGCCTCCAGGGCCTACATCGAAGAACGTGTGGCGTCGGGTGAGCCGGTCTACGGAGTGACGACCGGGTTCGGTCGTCTGGCCGACGTGGCCATCGCCGAGAACGAGCGCACTGCGCTCCAGCACAACCTCGTGCGCTCCCACGCCTCGGGGATGGGGGATCCGTTGCACGCGACCGCGGTGCGGGCACTCATGGTGTTGCGTGCCAACGCCTTGGCCCGCGGTGTCTCAGGTTGTCGCGTAGCTGTGGTTGCGCGTCTCGTGGACTTCCTGAACCACAGGATCCATCCGCGGGTTCCGGAGTTCGGATCGGTGGGGGCCAGCGGGGATCTCGCGCCTCTCGCTCACGTGGCCTCGGCGCTGCTGGGTGAGGGTGAGGCCGAACGAGGCGGAGCCTGGGGCCCCGTGGACGAGTGGTTGCGGGAGGAAGGACTCGATCCGCTCACGCTCGAGTCCAAGGAGGGACTCGCGCTCATCAACGGGACCCAGGCCACCACCGGCATCGGCGTCCTGGCCCTCGTGCGTGCCGAGCGGGCGTTGGAGACGGCGGACGTCGCGGCCGCCATGTCCCTGGAGGCCCTCCTCGGGACCCCGGAGGCCTTCCGGGCCGAGATTCACGAGGCTCGCCCCCATGGGGGCCAGATCGCCACGGCGGCCCGCCTCAGGCGGCTCCTGGCCGACTCCGAGATCCGGGAGTCCCACCGGGAAGGCGATGCTCGGGTCCAGGACGCCTACGCGCTACGCTGCGTTCCGCAGGTGCACGGGGCCGCCTGGCACGCTCTGGCGTACGCGCGGGGCATTCTCGAGACGGAGGCCAACAGCGCCACCGACAACCCGCTGGTATTCCCCGAGGCACGGACGGTCGTCAGCGGGGGCAACTTCCACGCGCAGATCGTGTCCCAGGCCTTGGATCTGCTGGCCATCGCGTGCGCGGATCTCGCCGCCATCTCGGAGCGTCGCATCGAGCGCCTGCTCAATCCCGACCTCTCCATGGGCCTGCCGGCCTTCCTCGCCGCCAATCCCGGGCTGGAGAGCGGGTTCATGATTGCCCAGGTGACGGCCGTGGACCTCCTGGCCGAACTGCGGATCCTCTCTCATCCGGCTTCGGTCGACTCGGTGACGACGAGCGCGAACCAGGAGGATCATGTCTCCATGGGGATGGCCGCGGCGCGGAAGGCCGATCGGGCGGTGGCGTGCCTGGAGCGCGTCCTCGCTACGGAACTCATGTGCGCGGCCGAGGGCATCGAATACCGTCGGCCGTTGAGGGGAGGGGTCGGCGTGGAGATCGCACACGGTCGGGTCCGAGACCGAGTGGCGCGCCTCTCGGGTGACCGGGCGCTGGGGCCCGACCTCGACGCCATGACCGAACTCGTCCGTGGGGGTAGCTTCACGGGCATCGCATGACCGTGCCCGTCGGGACGAACCCGGAGGGTGCAGAACCGATGGAGGCTTCCATGACCGCAGGTCCGACCCCATGACGACGGTGACCCACACGCCCTCCGCCGCCGGTGTGGTCCGAGCGCCCCGTGGAACGGAGCTGTCGTGCAAAGGGTGGGCTCAGGAGGCGGCCCTCCGGATGCTCATGAACAACCTGGATCCGGAAGTGGCGGAGCGCCCCGACGACCTCGTGGTGTACGGGGGAACGGGTCGGGCCGCGCGCAGTTGGGACGCCTTTCATGCCATCGTCCGGACCCTCCGGGACCTGGAGAACGACGAAACCCTCCTCGTGCAGTCCGGCAAGCCAGTGGGCGTGTTCAGGACTCACGAGCATGCGCCACGCGTGCTCATCGCAAACTCGAATCTCGTAGGGCGGTGGGCCACGGGGGAGCTCTTCCACGAGCTGGAGCGCCGCGGGCTCATGATGTACGGCCAGATGACGGCCGGCTCGTGGATCTACATTGGCACGCAGGGCATCCTGCAGGGCACCTACGAGACGTTCGGCGCCATGGCGAGGAAGCACTTCGGAGGTTCACTCGAGGGTCGCTGGGTCCTTACCGGCGGCATGGGTGGAATGGGCGGGGCCCAACCCCTCGCCACCACCATGAACGGAGGAGTCATGCTCTGTGTGGAGGTCGACCCTCACCGTATCGAGCGGCGCATCGAGACCCGCTACTGCGACCGGATGACGGACAGCCTCGACGAGGCCCTCGCATGGGTGCACGACGCGTGCGGAGCGGGTGAAGCCGTTTCCGTGGGGCTGGTGGGCAACTGCGCCGAAGTCCTCCCCGAGCTCGTGCGGAGAGGTGAGATCCCCGACATCGTGACCGATCAGACCTCGGCCCACGATCCCTTGGAGGGGTACGTGCCCGCCGGGTTGTCCCTCGCGGAGGCCGAGGCGCTGCGCACCACCGATCCGCAGGAGTACGTCCGGCGCTCCATGGCGTCCATGCGGACCCACTGTGAGGCCATCGTCGACCTCCAACGGGCCGGGTCCGTGGCCGTCGACTACGGCAACAACCTCCGGGGATACGCCGAGGATGCGGGCTTCACCGACGCGTTTGCGTATCCGGGCTTCGTCCCTGCCTACATCCGTGACCTCTTCTGTGAAGGGAAGGGGCCGTTTCGCTGGGCGGCGCTGTCGGGGAGTGAGGCCGACATCCATCGCATCGACGACCTGGTGCTGGAGCTGTTCCCCGACGACGAACACCTGGCCCGTTGGATTCGCCTGGCGAGCGAGCGCGTGGCATTCCAAGGGCTCCCGGCCCGGATCTGCTGGCTGGGGCAGGGAGAACGGGCGCGTTTCGGCGTCGCCATCAACGACCTGGTGGCCTCGGGCGAGGTCTCGGCTCCCATCGTGATCGGGCGTGACCATCTGGACACGGGATCGGTGGCGTCACCCAATCGCGAGACCGAGTCGATGAAGGACGGAACCGACGCGGTGGCGGACTGGCCCATCCTCAACGCGCTTCTCAACACCGCGTCGGGGTCGAGCTGGGTGTCGTTCCATCACGGCGGGGGCGTAGGGATCGGCAACTCCCTGCACGCCGGCCAAGTCATCGTCGCCGACGGAACCGACGCCATGCGCACCCGTCTCGAGCGTGTCCTCACGAACGATCCGGGTATCGGCGTCATCCGGCACGTGGACGCCGGGTACGAGACGGCTCGGCGCACCGCGGCGGAGCAGGGGTTGAAGGTCCCCATGGAGTGAGGGTGCTCGGGGCCCCTCCCGGACTCTAGTCCCCCAACTCCATCCTGAGCTGGGGTTGTCCGAGACCGTGACTGCGGGCGACCTCCCGGTATCGCGTGGCCATGGCCTCCCGGTCGACGTGGCGACCGTCCCGCACCACCCTCCGGCCTCCCACGAAGACGTCCACCACGGGCGTCGACTCGCCGGAGAAGATCCACGAGTCGAGGATCTCGTCGCGCTCCCGGCCCGCCAGCGTAGGGTGTTCGGGGTCCAGGACGACGATGTCTCCCCGTAGATGGGGCGCCAGGGCGCCCAGGGGGCGTCCGCAGGCCTTGGCGCCTCCGGACCATGCTCCTTCCAGCAGTGCGCGGCCCGTGGAGCGCTGGCTGCGTCCGGCGGCGACGTTCCTGGTGCGGGTCTCCAGGCGTTGACCGTACTCCAGAAGACGGAGCTCGCCAGCCGGGTCACGACCCACGTGGGAGTCGGTGCCCACACCCCAGGATCCCGTCGCCTCCTGGTAGACGCTGAGCGGGAAGAGGCCGTCGCCGAGGTTGGCCTCGGTGGTCGGGCACAGACCGACGATGGCGCCTGTGGCTCCCAACCGCTCCAATTCGGTCTCCGTCGTGTGGGTCGCGTGGACCACGCACCACGCCGAATCCAGTGGCGCATTGTCCAGCAACCACTCCACCGGGCGGGCACCCGACCACTCGAGGCATCCGTCCACTTCCCGCTGCTGCTCGGCGGCGTGGATGTGGATGGGCAGGTCCGGGTCCATGCTCCGGGCCGCCTCCACGGCCACCGCCAGAGCGTCGGGAGGGACGGCTCGGAGGGAATGCAGGGCGAGCCCGACGCGCACGGCTCCGGGTCGCGCGCCGGCGCCCAGGACGGCGATGTCGCCTACCAGATCTTCCACCGAGGCGACGAAGCGACGCTGATCGGGCGTCGCGTCCACGCCTCCGAAGTCACTCGTGCGGTATACCGTGGGCAGGATGGTCATTCCCATGCCCGTGGATTCGGCGGCGGCGAGAATACGCCTGCCCATCTCTACTGGGTCGTCGTACGGCCTCCCCGAGACGTCGTTTCTCAGATAGTGGAACTCGGCGATGGACGTGAAGCCACGCTCCAGAAGCTCGACGTGGAGCTGGGAAGCGATGGCTTCGACGGCTTCGGGGTCGAGCGAGCCGAGAAAGGCGTACATCCGCTGGCGCCAACCCCAGAAGGAATCTCCCGACGGCGACCCCCTTTCGGCGAGGCCCGCCAGGGCTCGCTGGAACGCGTGGGAATGCAGGTTCGGGACACCCGGCACGGCGACGCCCTTCACGGAGGTCGCACCCCGAGGTCGGACATCGCTTTCCACCGCGGTGATCCAGCCGGCGTCGTCCACCGAGACGCGGACGTGGTCGGCCCACCCCGTCGGGAGTAGGGCCGTGTCGAAGAAGAGGTCTGCCATGGCGCCCGAGTGTAGATTCCCGACGAACGCAACGTCAACGAGGGGGCGAGGTGAGCGGGTGTGATCTGCTGATCCGCGGGGGTCACCTGGCGACCATGTCCGGTGACCTCGCCGGCGGCTATGGGGTGGTGCGCGACGGCGCCCTCGCCGTCCGGGAGGGGAGCATCGTCTGGGTGGGACCGGAAACCGACCTTCCCTCGGAGCTCTCGAGCCCAGCAGCCAGGGTGGTCGACCTGGACGGTGGGTGGGCCACGCCCGGGCTCATCGACGCGCATACCCATCTCGTCTTCGGCGGTCACCGGGCCGACGAGTTCGCGCGCCGGCTGGCGGGCGCGTCGTACGAGGAGATCGCGCGGGAGGGTGGTGGCATTCTCTCCACCGTGCGGGCTACGCGAATGGCGTCCGTGGAAGAACTCCATGCCGCGGGTGCCGAAAGGCTCTCCACGCTGCGGTCGCTCGGCGTGACCACCGTCGAGATCAAGTCGGGATACGGTCTCGACGTGGAGACCGAGCTAAGCATGCTCCGGGTGGCCCGGGCATTGGGCGCCCAATCGGGGGTCACCGTGAAGACCACGCTCCTCGCTGCCCACGCCGTCCCCCCCGAGTTCGCGGCGGACCGGCACGCCTACCTCGATCTCGTGTGTGAGGAGGTCATCCCCCGTGCCGCGGAGGAGGGGCTGGCGGACATGGCGGACGCCTTCTGCGAATCCATCGCGTTCTCCGTGCCTGAGTGCCGCCGGGTCCTGGAGACGGCGGCGCAGTACGGACTGGCGCTACGGCTGCATGCCGATCAGCTCGAGGATGGCGGAGGCGCGGCCCTCGCCGCGAGCTTGGGGGCCTTGTCCGCCGACCATCTCGAATACGCGTCCGTCGAGGGCATCGAGGCCATGGCGTCCGCCGGAACGACGGCCGTGCTCCTTCCCGGGGCCTTCCACGTCCTGCGCGAGACGACGGCGCCGCCCGTGGACGTCATGCGGTCCGCGGGGGTGCCTATGGTCGTGGCCTCGGACCTGAACCCGGGCACGTCGCCCGTCCTGTCGCCCCTTCTCGCCATGTCGCTGGCATGCACGCACTTCCGGCTCACACCAGCGGAAGCCCTCGCCGGCATGACCCGATGGGCTGCGCCCGTAGTCGGATTCGATGATCGGGGTCGACTCGCCGAGGGGCAGCGGGCCGACATCGCCTGTTGGGACGTCGACGACCCGGCGGAACTGGCCTACTGGATGGGGGCCAATCCCTGCCGGGTCGTGATCAACGGAGGCGTGCCCGTCGTCTGAGCCTCGCCTCTGCCTCCGGTCAGCCTCCCGGCCGCCGAGCGGGTCGCCGGGCGCCGGAACGAGCTGGTGCAGAACTCCGAGGCGGTGAGATCGAAGCCCTCGGCTGGCTGCGCGGTGCGGTGCGAGCCCTGGGCTGGGATGCCCGCGGCTGACTGCGGGGCGCGGTCCGGGCACGCGGCTGCGACGCCCTCGGCTGGCTGCGCGGTGCGGTGCGAGCCCTGGGCTGGGATGCCCGCGGCTGACTGCGGGGCGCGGTCCGGGCACGCGGCTGCGACGCCCTCGGCTGGCTGCGCGGTGCGGTGCGAGCCCTGGGCTGGGATGCCCGCGGCT
>CALJKZ010000241.1 GCA_937983085.1 uncultured Gemmatimonadales bacterium | reverse complement strand
CCCGAATATTGGTTCATGAGCCGCTGCGCCCTGGCAACAAAGTCCGCCAGCCCGGTGGGCGAGGTGTGCATATCGGCAAGCAATGCTTCGTCCAACTTGCCGTGCTCCACCCACTCTTCAATCTGGTCCACGAGGCGCTCGCGCACAGCCTGGCCATCACTGATGTCGCTCTTCAGCGTCTCCGACACACTTCGCTCGCCGACCTTCTCGCGCGAGGGCCGCCAACGCAGGAGCGGCTCGGCGGTCGACAAGATCCTTCGCGCGGCCGCCGCGCTGTCCTTTCCAGGGTTGATGAGGCACTGTCCGAGCCTGCTGTAGAACCGTGCCTCCCACAAGTAGGCGAACGCAATGCCGGTCCGCAGCGCCCAAGAGGCCCAGTCACACCAGCGCCGCCGCGGCAGCGCTTCACGCCAGCCGTTCCCACAAAAAGTGTCCCACGCCTTCCGGAACCACGTGAACGGCGTCTGGCAGCCGGAGAGCCAGACTGGCATCGAGCACGACCCTCGAGGCTTCGCGTCGGGGTCGTACTCGCCGGGGAGGCCCATCAGCTCTAGCGCCTTTCCCAGCGCTACGTGTAGCCCCTTTGGCTCTTCGCGGGAGAGGGCTGCGTGCCACAGGCGGGCAGCACGGTCTAGCGGCACCCTGTCGACGGAGCCGAGCGCATAGACCTGCCCGATGATCGTACCGAAGTCCGGAGGGCCTGCCTTAGCGTGGAGGCCGACGGCATCCTGCAGGAGCGCCGCGCCGGGCACCAGCGGGACAGCCGCGCGCGCATTCGCCTTCTCACCCGACACGCCGCGAAGGCCATCGAGGATGCACGAGGCGAGTCGCTCCATGCCCCCCTCGTCACCGCCATACTCGAGCCCGGCCTTTTCGAGTAGGTCGGCGAAGGCATCGTCCGGCGGCCGTGTCTCCCGGATATCAATAGTCTTGCGCTGCTTCTTGGTTATGACCTCGTAAACAAGTCCTACCTTGCGCGGCGTTCCGGACTCCGCTTCAGTGCGCTTGGCCAGAAACCATGCTAGGGCAGACTGGAGTGTCTCCGGGTTGCGGGGATACTCTGGGCGGTTGAGGTTTAGAAAAGTGTGCTCAACGGCCATGAGACACCTCCGCCGCATCGCTGCCCGCAAGGACTAGCCTCGGGGCTGACGCCTCACTTAGGAAAGATGCGCGGGTCCGCTCCAGACGGGGGATCGAGACCGCCCCCTCCTCCGTGAAGCCGCCACCATCATGCGCTACAAGCGCCTCCCGACAGAGCGCGTGGTCCAGCTGGAGGTCGGCCCTATGGCTGCCCGCAGCATGGAGCTCAAGCCACAGGGAGTCGCCCTTCGCTCGAAGCTTGATGCGCGGCGCATCATTACCTGTGCCCGGCACGACGCCGCAAAGCACTTCCTTCTCCGGTGTACCCACGAGAGGTTCGGTCCGCGCCCGGAACACTGGTAGGAGGCAGTCCTCCCGGACATGGCCAATGCCGCACGCGGGAAACAAGATTCGCGTCAGTCCCTTCGTGATTGGGCGCACGGGGGGATCGCCGCCCTCGGGCTTGGCACTGCGCCTGAGCTCGACCCACTCCTTCAAGACGTCCATGTAGGCCGGCCGGCCTGCTGCTATCGCGAAGAGCCGATAGAGGGACTCCCCCCTCCTTCTCTTGAGCGCCCGGGCCTGGACATCGTCAAGGCCCTGCAGACCATGCGACCAGTCATGGTTGTCGGCGCGCGCGTCGAGGTCCGACCAACACTGCGCGAACTCGCCGGAGTGCCCGCGAAGGGCTTCACCTGCTGCGCGTTCGAACTGGATTCCCTCCATGGCTTCATTGACCGGCCTCGCCCATGCCGAGGACACGTCCACGACAGGGTCCACGCGTTGCATCAGGACGATCGCAGGCGCCGTGCCGTTACCAGAGATCGCGCCGCCTGTATCGCAAGGCCAGAGCGACTCGTAGAGCCGATGTGCTCGCAACTCCGCAAGTGCATTATGTTCCCCCGTGTTGGCGCGAAGCGCCATTGCGCGCACGGCCTCGCAAGGGTGCATCCTGCGCCCTGTTCGCAGCGGGCCCGCGATAGCTACGGCGAAAAGGCTCCAGAGTTCCCGGTAGGTCAGCAAGCGCCCGCCTGCAATCTCAGCCCCGCGCAACATGCGAAGGAACCCCTCGCTACCTGGGCGGCTCCGCAAAGTACGTGCGTTGGCCAAGAACGGGCAGATGTCCTGTGCCTCGCAGCCATTGCAGCACGCATCCTCGAAGCGGTTGGCGAGGACCACGTCGGCCAGCAACTTACCTGCGGGCGTCCCTGTCCGGGCCGCATCCATCTTCATGACCCTGTAAGCCGACCAACCTCTTTCTGGCGCCACGAGCGGCTCAGGGGCCATCTCAAGGAGCGATACGTGGTCCAGAAACACGGCGCACACATCCGCAACGAATTCGGCGTGACGAAACGTGCACTCCTGCGTGAATTCACCGACCCTGCTGTCCTGTATGCAGCGCGCGTCGTCGCTCGCGCCCGACATGAGCCAGCGCACGAGGGCAAGCTCTGCAGTCCACCCCTCGTTTCCAAGGAGCGATAAGCTCTCGTCCACGAGGATCCCCCGGTTGACGTTCACGACTAGGTGGAGCGGAACCTTGCGCGGACTAGCAGCGGAGCGAACGTCCTTTGCCAACTCGCCCGGCTCCTCGGTTGAGAGTGAGCTACGGATCGTTGCATCATTCACGATCCGCACCATGGCGCCGTGCGGCGCCGGAACATCATAGTTGCGCTGTGCAAGGGCGCCGGAAGCCGTTTTGCTTGGCTCATGGCCTAGATGGCGGAGCAGGCGAGTGGCCTCGTAGGATTTTCCGTTGCCGGGCCCGCCGACGAGGAAGACCCAAAGGGGGCGTCCGCCCGCATCGCTCAGCCTGTCGCGGAGCTGGGCGAAGGCCGCGGCAATGCCCGGAGCCGCCGGGCCTTCAGGGAGGCCTGTGTCCTCCCACGTATCGGGCACGACGGCTGCGTCCGTGCCACCATATGCGCGCCGAAGCAACGCCTCAATCGTCTTGTTTTCGGGTCCCGGCACCACGGTCCTCCCCTCGCCCCATTTTTAGCCGGCCGGACAGGCTCGGTGCAAGGGGCAGCCCATGGGGCCGGGTCAGGACAGTCGTAGGAGCAGGCGCTTTAGGTGTTCCCCAATCGCCCGCGCCATCCTGACGGGGACCGCGTTGCCGATCTGAGTGTACTTGGGCAGGTCCCGCTCCCAGATGTTGTCAAGCGGGCGTCCCGCGCGCCGGTCGCCGCCCGTGACGCGGTTACCGTGGAACACATAGGTATCGGGGAACGTCTGGAGCCTAGCCCACTCACGCACAGTGAGTATCCTCGGTTGGCCATAGTGGACAAGGTCGTCGGGCAACGATGTCGCGGTAATGCTCGGGGTCCCTTCCGGCCACCGCGCCGGCAGGAGCTGGAGGCTGAACTTCCTGGTGCGGAGGTGCTCCGGGATCTCGCCGCCGTTCTCCAGCATGTGCTGGAACCGGGCGAGCGTGACCGGGAGGTGCACGGAGTACTCCTGCTCTTCGAGGCCTGCTCCCTTCTTGGCGAGCTTCCCGGGTCGCATCTCCTTCTGGAATCTCGTCCTCGCGGGGTGCGGGTACGCCGCAGTCCTCTTGGCCCCCGGTTCGTAGGCGGGATCCATGAGGTCGCCGATCGCCTCCATGATGTGGGGTGGCCTTGCCCACGTGCCCTTGGTAGGCAGAAGATTAAGCTGCTTCGCCGTCGGCCCCGTAGGGTCGCTCCAAGCTAGGCCGGGTAGTAGCCCGAGGTCCTGCGCAACATCGTCGCGCACGCCAACGGCAAGCACTCGCCGGCGCAACTGGGGTACACCGTAGTCACATGCGCGGAGCACGTCCCACGCGACTACGTACCCAGGGATCTCACACAGGGTGCTCAGCACGTCCTGCCAAACCTCGCCGGATGTCCCTTCCCGCGTCCATTTCGAGTGCAGGAGGCCGTACACGTTCTCGAACAGGAAGAGGCGCGGTCGGACGACCTCAATCACATCGGCCATGTCCCTATAGAGGTAGTTCGAGGGGACGGCGGCTCCTTGTACGCGCTGAGTGCGCCGCCTTCCGCGGCTAGAGTAGCCCTGGCAAGGGGGTCCCCCGCACAGGAGGTCAATGTCCCTCAGCCCCTCTTTCTTCCAGATCCGGCGCAGTTGGCCGATGCGTGCGGCACTCCGTAGTTCGCGTGTATCCCCATAGCAGCGCAACCGCCCCGTGCCCGACAATAGCCCACTACGGTTGGCGACGTAGGTGGCCAATGCGTCCTTGTTGATCTCCGTGACGGCCAACGGCCGGAACCCCGCCGCCTCTAAGCCTAGAGACAGGCCACCACAACCTGCGAAGAGTTCGATGAACGCCGGGCCCGGGATGGCCCCCCGGGCTCGGGAGGGGCGCTGGAGCTTGCTGATCATTGGTTTCTGGGGGAAGCCAGGGTATCCCCTCTCACCGACCAAATCCGCCAAGGAGCCGGAGCGCAGCTTGCTGCGCGAGTGCTACTGAGGACGCTTAGCGGTAAGGAATGCCAGGCACGGCCTTTGTGGAACGCGGGCTAGAATGACTTGTCGCATGTAGCGTACACCCGTGTTATGTCGCCGTAGTTGTCGCCGTCTCTAACCGCAGCGCCACCATCTCCCCTGTGAAGCCGTCGCAGGTTGACGACCAGTACTGGCTACACGCCGAACGCCGAACAGGCGAGTATCCCGTGCCCACACGCCGAAGTGGGAAGCGGCTCGTATTCGTGAGCCGGGCCAATGTTGATGAGCTTTGGGCGAAGGTGAAACACGCCCTAGATGCAGGGACTCTCGGATCGTCTGCCAAGGTCTCGACCGCGAAGCCGAACCCTAACGCTAAGAACCCCTTGACGCACGTCATCTGCGTTTACACGTACGACGGGGTCGACGTAGATGACGTCATGCGCGTCCGACAAGCTCTGCGCGAATTGGGTGTGCAGCGCCCCATTGCCTACAAGACTGACGAAGCTACTCACCAAGGTCGGTATCAAACACGCGGTGACACGCACATAGCGAAGTACTGGGAATAGGCTCGAGCCGCCGCTCGGTACAGGCGGCGGGATGATTCGGCAGCTCTGGCAGCCTGCGTCTGCGTGCTCTCAACGATCTCTTGTCCGCGACGCAGCCGCAAACCTTGCTGACCCTGCCTCAATCGTCCGATGCAACAGCACCGGACTTGTGGGGCCTGCCCCCAGACCCCCTCTTCATTGAGGCGGGCAGGAGGGCGCTAGGAACCGGCGCGGCGCTTCTTCCACCAGGCGTCGACGCTGAAGCGGCCTGCGCCCGTCAGGGCCAGGGTCAGGAACGCCGCCGCGAAGATGAGGGCCGGTTCTTTGCTGGCCCACGACTCTGCTTTCCCGGCTTTGACGAGGTCGGCCGCCGTGCCGGCCAGCCACGGGTCGTCGCCGTGCACCACCAGCGCCGCCACGCCCATCGTGAACGCCACCGGGATCGCCGCCAGGCGGGTGAAGAGGCCGATCACCACCAGGGCCGCGCACGCGAACTCCGCGCCCGCCGCCGCCACGAGGCTCGGGCCCGTGCCGATGCCGATCGGGTCCGCGAACTTGTCGAACTCGCCCGCGAACACCCTCTGCACCTTGCCCCATCCGTGGGTCATCATGAAGCCGCCCGCGACCACGCGCAGGACAAGCAAACCGATCGACTGTGCCATGGGGCTCTCCTCTTTCCTCTTTCGCTCTGTTCCGTCCGTGTTCCAAACCGCCGGTGCGGGCACCCACGATACACGGCGCGTCGGGCGCCCGCGTGCGGGGGATGTCCTACAACCACGGGCATGGCCGGCGCCGGGGGGGCAGCCCCGTCCCGGTTTCGGTCCGGCCCCCGCGCTGCGCCCGGAAAGGGGGGGGCCGGGGGCGGGGCTAGAACAGCTCCGCGAAGGCCGGCAGGGCGCGCAGGTTCGCGAGGGCGGGGTCCTCGGCGCGGGCGCGCTCGATGTGGCGGAGCTCCCGCGCGCGTTCGCCCTCGAGGATCGCGCGGCGTTCGTCCGTCAGGCCGTCCTCCCGCAGCGCGCGTTCGGTCGCGGTGATGCGCTCCCGGCGCAGCTTCAGGTCCTCGGCGAGCCAGCGCATGCCCCGCTCCAGATCGCCCGCCTGCGCCGCGGCCTTTGCCGCCTCGTAGAGGTTCTCCGGCTTGACGGATACGTCCATCGCGAACGCCTGCGCGAAATGACGGACGGCCTTCGCGTGCTCGGCGGACATCGCCCATATGTGCGCAGCGGCAACGTGGTCCCCCGCGTCCGACGGCTCGCGCAGGCCCGCCGCCACGGCTGATCCGCGCCGGCCCGAGTCCCAGTAGTGGTGCTCCTTCGCGAGATGGGGCATCTGCTCGACCAGGGCCGCGTGGAGCTCGTGCGCCTCGCGGAACAGCTCCGCGGCCTTCGGCACGTCGCCCGTGAAGACGGTGATCGACGCCACCTGGTGCAGGCTCACCGCGAGGTCGCGCTGCAGGTCGGCGTCGCTCGGCGCGCCCGCCGCGAGGCGGCGGGTCAGGTCCAGGGCCTCTTCGAACAGGACGCGGCCCGTCTCGTGGTTCCCCGCGTTGCGCTCGATGCCGGCGAGTTTTTCCAGCGCGCGCGTCAGGTCGCGCACGCGCCTCATGTTCGCCGGGTCGCGTTCCACGAGTTCCCGCTCCAGCGCGACCGCCTCGGCCGCGAGCGGTCGCGCGTGTTCGTAGTCGAGGCTCCAGGCCCACGCGAGGTCCTGCAGGCCGTCCGCGAGGAGGTGCGTCCACTCCGCGTTGGCGGGGTCCCGCTCCTTCAGCTTCCTCCGGATCGCGACGGCCTCCTCGAGCAGCTGCCGTCTCTCGTCGAGGCCGCACGCGTGGGACATGATGTGGAGCGTCCCGGACAGGCTGCGCGCCCACCGCAGGTTCGAGGGATCGCGGGCCACCAGGTCGCGGAGCAGCTTCACCGACTCGCGGAAGCTCGCGAGGGCGTCCTCCCGGGTTCCGACGGCCAACTGGAATCCTGCCACCTTCTCCCAGGTCAGGGCGGCCTGCTGCTGCCACCACGCGTTGGTCGGGTCGTCGCGGATGAGGCGCACCCAGATCGCGAGCGCCTCCTGCTGCATCTGCAGCCCCTCCTCCCATTCGCCCTCCTTCTTGGACTCGTCCGCACGCCGGGCGAGCGCGGTCGCGAGCCCGCTGCGCGCGGAGGCGTCCTCCGGGTCCTGCGCGACCGTGCGTCGCCGGAGGGCGAGCCACTCATTCAGGTACGCGCGGACCGCCTCCCGGTCGCCCCCCTCCCCCGCGATGCGTGCGGCCACCTCGAGGCTTCGGGCCAGCTCGTACTGCGTGTGCCGGTCATCCGCCTCGAGGCCCCGCAACAGCGCGAGGGCTTCGTCGATGTGCGCACGGGCCTCCTGCTGGTCGCCGCTCTCTAGCTCCAGCTCGGCCACGTTTCGAAGGCTCGATGCGGTGGACTGCTCCGTCTTCCATTGCCTGCGGATCCCGAGCGCGCGCCGGTGCCGCTTTAGAGCGCCGTCGACGTCGCCACGCTGGCGCTCGACCAGGGCGATTTTCTCCTCTACCCGCGCCAGGCCGAGATTCCAGGTCCGGTTGCCGGCGTCGAGGCGCCTGCGGATCGCGAGCGCCTCGTCGTAGCACTCCATCGCCGCATCGAGATCCCCCGTGTCGGCGAGCACCATGCCCGCATGTTCCAGCGCCCGGCTCCGCTGGTAGGAGACCTCGGGCCCCGCGTCGGGCAGGTCGCGGTAGTACTCGAGCGCCATGCGCGCCACGCTGCCGAGGAGGTCGAGCCGCCCCAGGGGCGCGAGGCCCTCCCTCAGGTCGTCCAGCATGAAGCGCGACAGGTCCTCCGCGCGCTCGCGCTCCCGGGTGGCGCGGGCGCGGGCGTCCTCCGCCTCCTTGCGGCGCGCCTCCAGCACCAGGGCCACGACGATCGAGGCCGCCGCGAGGAACAGCGCGCCCCCGACGGCGACGCGGCGGGCCAGGCGGCGGCGCACGGTGCGCTCGCGCTGCGCGATCGCCGCCTCGCGCAACGCGTTCGCGCGCCGTCGCAGGTCGTCCACCTCGGGGATCCC
>CALJKZ010000240.1 GCA_937983085.1 uncultured Gemmatimonadales bacterium | reverse complement strand
GATGTCGAGCATGCCACCCTGGCCCTGGGCCAGCACCTCAGGTGCTCCTTCCACCGGAGCCGGATCCAACCGCCCGTCGCGAACCACACGGATCCGACCCGGACGCTCGGTGACGAGGATCTCCCCGCCGGGCAGGAACGCCATGCCCCACGGCGTTTCGAAGCCGTCCGCCACGGTGACGACGCGATAGTCGTGGTACTTGGACCGGAGTACCTCGCCGTCCTGCTGACCCGCCACAGGAGCCGTCCGCGTCAGGGTGAGACCTGCGGCGACGAACGCCACTGGGAAACGCTTCATCTTCACCTCTCCTCGAAGTCTTCTCGGAGCCCGGAACCTCGGGCGCCTCCACATCCGTCAGTTCGTTGGCGAACGGACACCCGCTGGGGGCCAAGGTTCCAAATCTCCGGCCTCCGCCCGTTTCGCGCTACCGACCGGTCAGAAGACACCCCTGGCGAAGACCGGGTAGAGTCGATCGTACGTGAGCACCCGCTCCCTGAACTCGTCCACGACCTCCATTGTCGCCTGGAAGTCGGCGGCGTTGCCGGCGGGCACCTGATGGAAGAAGAGGTCGATGAATGCGCCTTCGTCGAGGGCTCTCTGCAAGAGGTCTCGGAGGCGGTCCCGCCCGGCCACGGTGGTGTACGGTAGATCCTCGGCCTCGATCCCCGTGAGATCGAACGGCCGGTCGGGCATCCACGACACGAGGCTGTCGGGGCTCACGGCGTTGGCCGAGTACCCCCGGGCAGCCACGTAATAGCCCGAGGCCGCCGTTTTCTCCCGATCCGCGAAGTCGTGATACGGCGCCACGAAGACGTTGGACCCTCGATACGCGCGCGCTTCCAACCATTCTTGAGCGGCCCGCAACTCGAAGTCGAGTTCCCCGGTGGACAGGGTGGTAAGACTGTCGTGACTCACCGTGTGGGACACCATGGCCCAGCCCGCGTCGTGGAGCTCGTTGAGGTGGGTTTCGCTCATGAAGCCGGGAAACGCCGTGGCCTCGGTGTACACCGCTACGTTGGCGTCGATGTCCAGCGCCTGCATGATGGGCCAGGCGTTGTCGTAGACGGAAATCCAACCGTCGTCGAAGGTCACGGTGATGGCTCCGCGCATCTCGACTGTGGCCTGAATGGAGTCCACGGGGCTCCCCGAGAGCGACGCCACGATCCATGCCGTCCCCTCCGCGCCGCCCGTGACGAGTCCATCAGAGGCGGCGGTGACCACGGCCGGATCGCGAGAGACCCAAGAAACCCCCGAGCCCGTGGTCACGTTGCCGTGCGCATCGAAGTACGCCGGCGCCAGGAACGCGGTCTCGCCACGGGCGCTCAGGAGGAGCGTGTCGGCGGTGAGGGAGGCGCTCACGGCGGACCCCGGATGCGCGGTGGCAGTGAACGTGACGGTCACCGTACTCCCACGGCTTTCCAAGGAGGCGTGGGCGCGCTGGGACCCTGATGTGGTTCCCAACCGCCAGACGGCGCTGACGTGTCCGGTCTCGTCGCTCTCCGACGGGGTCGTGGACACGATGACGCCCGAGCCCGCGTCGACGCTCCACGTCACTTCGGCACCCTGATAGGCGCTCCCCAGCACGCTCTCGACCCGCGCCGCGAGGGAGATCTCGGAGTCCACCGTACCGTCCGGGGTGGGATCGCCCAGGGCGAGGAGGGTAAGCTCCGGTTCCACGCTCACAGCCACCGAATCGGAGAGGGCGCCGTGCGACACGGTGACCCACGTGGCGCCGGTGGCAACGCCGGTGATGGTACCGTCCGTGGCCACCGTGGCGACGCCGGCATCGCCGGACTCCCAGGTGAGGGCGGCGCCGGCAACCGGGCTCCCCCCCGCGTCCCGAGCCACCGCCGTGGCGACGATCTCATCGCCGGGGTCGGCCAGCACGACGGAGTCCGGTTCAGCTCCGAGCCCCGCCACCTCCTGGAGCACCCCGACGGCGACCTCGGCAGCCGCCAGCCCCGCAGTGAGCGTTACCCGGGCGGTCCCGGCACCCACGGCGGTCAGCCTCCCCGAGGAGGACACAGTCACCACAGCCTCGTTTTGGGAGGTCCAGGTGATCTCCGCCGCGGCGATGGGATTCCCCTGGCCGTCCCGTATGATGGGCTCGACCGTGGCCGTGTCGCCGAGTGAGGTGAAGTGTACCGAATCGGTCGGGAGCTCTACCGCGCTGGGCCGCTGCTCTACCGTGACCCGTACCGAACGAAGGACACCGCCGGCTCTCACCGTCACGGTCGTCGCCCCGTCGGAGCGGGCCGCTACGACCCCGTCGGAGGTGACGGTGGCAACGGCGGTATCCAACGACCTCCATTCGGGGGTGTGGGTCGGGATCCGCGCCCCACTGGAGTCGACGACCATGGCGTCCACGCGCAGGGTGTCGCCGAGGGACGAGAAGGTCCACGTGCTGTCCGACAGAGTGATGTCCGCCACCACCTGATCCACTACGGCCGAAATCGATGCCGTGGCCGTTCCCGCCGTCGCCCGCAACGTGGTGGCACCCCCTGCCACCGCCGTCGCTACGCCTCCATCCACCTCGACGGTGGCCGCGTCGTCGGACGTCCACGTGATCCCGGGAGTCGACAGGATGGCCCCGGTCTCGTCGCGCACGACGACGGTGAGGGTGCGCTCCTGACCCAGATAGTGGAACGTCACCGACGATGCCTCCGGCGTCACGGAGGTCGGAACGGGCGCCGGTCCGGTCGCGTCGCCGCACGACAGCAGAACGACGACGGCCGGGAGGAGGCATCGGCGATCCAGACGGTGCAGGGTCGGTGAACGAAAAGGGAGCGGGGGGCGCATGCAGCGTTCGGGTTGGGGGACCTGCTCAAAGCTATGCCACCCGTGCCCCGGCACCTAGATTGGCCGCCCGACCCACGCCGAAGGCCGCTCTCGTCGGCCAGGCGCACTGCCGGAGCGATCATGACACCTCCCCGCCCCACCGCCGACGACTCCCCCGCGGAAGTTCTCACCCTCTTCGATCAATACGTCCACGGGCTCATCGACCGGAGGGACTTCCTCGACGGCGCGGCCCGGTTCACGGCAGGAGGCATGACCGCCGCCATGTTCCTGGACGCTCTGAGCCCCGACTACGCCCGCGCCGCCGAGGTGCCCGACGACGATCCGCGGGTGCGCCTCGAGTACGTGGAGTATCCGTCCCCAAACGGCTCGGGGACCATGCGGGGGTACCTGGCGCGACCCACGGGCTCGTCCGGCCCCTGGCCGGCGGTGCTGGTCATCCACGAGAACCGTGGTCTGAACCCGTACATCGAAGACGTGGTGCGTCGATTCGGTGCCGCCGGATTCCTCGCGCTGGGACCCGACGCCCTCACGCCACTGGGTGGCTACCCGGGGACGGACGACGAGGGACGGACCATGCAGCGACAGCTCGACCGGGAGACCATGACGCAGGACTTCATGGCGGGAGCCCACTTTCTCATGGCCCACGACGAGTCCACGGGTCGGGTCGGTGCCGTAGGATTCTGCTTCGGAGGCGGCATGGTGGGCACGCTGGCCGTGCGACTCCCGGACCTCGGCGCCGGCGTGATCTTCTACGGATCCCAACCCGATGCCGAAGACGTGCCCCGAATCCAGGCTCCTCTCCTCATCAACTACGCGGGGCTGGACGAGCGGATCAACGCCGGCTGGCCGGCCTTCGAAGCAGCCCTTGAAGAGCATGGAAAGACGTTCACCATGCACATGTATCCCGACGTGAATCACGGTTTCCACAACGACACGACGCCGCGCTACGACGAGGCGGCGGCGCGTCTCGCCCAGGACCGCACCATCGCCTTCTTCCGGGAACACCTGGGCTGAGTCGGAACGGCGGCCACGCCCCACGGTCGGTGTCGATGGCATGAAGGACCACGAGTCCTCCGAGGCCGAGCGATCGAGGACCATCCTCACGCCGACGGAGCAGCGGGTCGTCAACGCATTGGACGTGGACGGCATGCTGCACGCCGCCTGCCGACTCGTGCGTTTGCCGAGTTGGGCCGGCAACGAAACGCCGGCGCAGGACGCCATGGCCGAGCTCATGGTCGACGCGGGTCTTTCCATCGACCGATGGGACATCGACCTCCCTGCGGTCCAAAGCCATCCCGCATGCTCGTGGGAGATCGAACGCGACGCTGCCGTGGGTCTCGTGGGCTCGATGGAAGGAGCCGGAGGCGGCCCTGCCCTCGTGCTGAATGGCCATGTCGACGTGGTGCCTCCCGGAAGCGCCGATCTGTGGACCCACCCACCCTTCGACGCCGTCATCGCCGACGGCCGCCTGTGGGGCCGGGGGGCGCTGGACATGAAGGGGCCCTTGGCCGCAGGCCTTTTCGCAATGAAGGCCATCCGCGAAGCCGGCGTCACCCTCGCCGGAGGTGTTCACCTCCACAGCGTGGTTGGTGAGGAGGACGGTGGAATCGGGACTCTGGCCACCATCCTCCGCGGGCACGGCGGAGATGGGGCCGTCGTCATGGAGCCCACCGAGGGGGTCGCCGCGCCGGTCCAGGCGGGGTGTCTCAACTTCCGGATTCACGTCCCGGGTCGGGCAGCCCATGGAGCGGTGCGGGACGAGGGGGTCAACGCCTTCGAGAAGCTCTTCGTCGTCTACGAGGCCGTCCGTGAACTCGAGGGCCGGCGGAATACGTTCGAGGCCCCGCTGGACCTGTTCCGTCGCTACGCCATCCCCTTTCCCATCAGCATCGGGATCGTACGCGGAGGAGAGTGGGCGTCGTCGGTTCCCGAAATGGCCGTCATGGAAGGGCGCCTGGGCGTGAGACCCGACGAAGACCCGGAAGACGCCCGCGGTGAACTCGAATCCGTCGTCCGAGCGGTCGCTGCCGCCGACGACTGCCTGAGCCTGCACCCGCCGGTGGTGGAGTGGTGGGGTGGTCGTTTCCTTGCCGCCGAGACCGACCCCGGACACCCGCTTGTCGTCGCCCTCCGCTCGGCCGGGCTCAGCACCACGGGTCGGCCCATGCCCGTGGAAGGCGTGCCCTTCGGGGCAGACGCGGGCCTGCTCCAGCGCGTGGCCGGGATTCCCACCGTCCTCTACGGCGCCGGTGACATCCGGCGGTCCCATCGGCCCGACGAGTGGGTGGGCGTCGACGACCTGGTGGTCATGGCCCGAACCCTCGCCGTTACCGCGATGCGTTTCTGCGGTCTGGCGGAGAGCTAGACCGGCGCGGTCCGCACCCCGTTCCCGTCCCTCGTCGCGGCGGGCGCGGCCCGGCCTCGGCGCCGGCCCTCGAAGAAATAGCCGAGAACGCTGCCCAGGCCCAGGATGCAGGTGGCCACCAGCACGGGCGCCAACCACCGGGACGGCACGCCCAGAGCCGCGCAGACGAGGACGAACGCCACGGCGCCGGTGGTCGCCTTCCCGTGCCACGAGTGGACGATGACGATGGGTCCGTACCACGCCCGCAGAGCCAGCCATCCACCCAGGCCCAGGAGATCCCGCCCGAAGATCACCGCGACGAAGAGCAGGGGCAGGTAGGTGAACACGGGCCCCTCGCTCACCGCGAAGAAGACGAGCAGCGCGGCCTGCGCGAGTTTGTCGGCCGCGGCGTCCACCACCGCGCCCACCTGCGTCGTGAGTCCGTGCCGCCGTGCAATCAGCCCGTCCGCGACATCCGTCACCCCCATGGCGAACAAGATGGCCAGCGCTGTCCACCGCAGCGACGTGGCGTCGCCGCCACCTCTCGCCAAGGCCTGGGCCGACGACGCCACCCATAGGAAGAGCGGAATGAAGGCCAGGCGTGCGAACGTCAGGAACCAGAGTACGACGCGCATCGAGGCTGGAGCAGGACGGGAGGCTGAAGCAGGACTACATGAGGGGTCTGCGGTGCGGCTCGCCGATCATGGTAGCCGCTCGTCGCCGTTCCCGGGAACCCGTGAACCAGGTGAGGGTGAGCCAGGCCGCGGCAGACACGGCCACAGCCCCGAATCCCACCGTCACGGCCGAAGCAAACGAACTCGACCAGTGGCCGGCCAGGATGGTGACGCGCTGCCCTTCGATGGCCGCTTCATAGACGCCTGCCGCCAGGACCGCTCGGACCGCGAGGATGACCACCGGGACGAGCAGCCAGGCCACGGCGAGATGACCGATGTGCCAATCGCGTGCTGAGGGCATGGCCCGTCTCTGGAGAGGTCGCGGTTTTCCGTATCAGAACGGTAACGTTTGGCGCTCTCCTCGTCTTGTTGTCGACGCGACAGGCTCAAAGGAGGGATCCCTGCGCCCCCCATCGCTCGAGATAGCGATCCAACTTCACCTTCTTCCGGGTCGATCTCGACGTCATGGTCCTGACCTTCCCGTAGACCTCACGCTCGGGCCATCCTCGGTCGAATCGACCCATGACCCAGAAGATCCCCGAGTAGGAATTCGGGTCCCGGCCGTCGAGGGCGTATCGATTGTTCAGCTCGATCATGTATTCGAGGGCTTCTCGCGGATGGTCGGTCCACGCGAGGATGTTCTTGCCCCAGAGCATGCGCAGATAGTTGTGAATGACTCCCTCGTGAACGAGTTGACGCTGCGCGGCGTTCCAGAGTTCGTCGGCGGTCGAGGCCGAAGCCAGCTCCTCGAGCGTGTAGACATGCTCACGCTCGTCATCGGCGTGCGCCTCCAGGGTGTCCCGGGCCCACTCGGGTAGGCTTTCGTACGATTCGTAGTCCGACTCGTGGTAGCAGTAGCCATACCCCAGCTCACGCCACATCACGAGCTCGTCGATGAACGACTCGGCCGCCTCGCTCATCCCCCACCACCCCTTCCGCCGGCCGTCGGGCGGTCCAGAAATCTTCTGAGGCGTCCACCCCTCTTCCTCGGCAACGGCGTCGAAGACTTCATACGTCGAGATGTGCCCGTAGTGCAGCCAGGGAGAGAGGCGGCTGGCGGCGTCCGCATCCGGGTCGTTGCGGTGCTCAGCGTACCGATCCAGACCCTCGGAGAGGAACTCGTCCAGCCGCCGCCTCGCCGCCCCGTGGCCTCCGCGGGTGGCGGTGGGCCCTACGTCGTGGTCGATGGAGAGCCCGCTCAGGTCGAGGAGAGGACCCCTCGCCTCGGTAGGGTCGCTCCCGTTCTCCTCCACGGGCACGACCCTCGTCGGGTCCCCACCCCAGAAGTCGTCGTCGGCAAGCTCGACGTGGGCCGGCGGCCATCGATCGAGGATCTCGTCGGGAATCCCCCCCAGTTCCGGCAGCTCGACGTCCGCCAAGGGCTCGGCTTCCGGGAAGTCGCCGAGATGCTCGGGAAGCGTCTTGTGCAGGAACCTCCGGAAATGGTAGGCGGCCGAGTGACCCTTTGTTGCGGCTCTCAACGGAAGCAGTCCACAGCTGTCCACCGCCTCCATCCGGCATTCCACGACGCCGGAGGCGGCCCGCAGCATCTTCGGGCGGAAGAAGATCGGAGCATCGTCGGTGACGACGGCGCACGCCGAGGAGGCCAACGCTTACAGAAGCCCCTTCCCTGCTCCCTCACCCGGTTAGACGTAGGGGTAGTACGTCACGGGCACCTCGTCGAGCCGTGCTCGATGGTGGGCCATGCCGTCGATGATCATCTGGTGATGACGGTCCGCGGCCCATCGGTACCCGATGCGCAGCGGCTCGAACACGACGAGGGGCTTGTCCAGCGACCGGGCCACCTCGAGAGCGCGGTCGAGGGCGTGATTCCACTCCAGACGCCGGTTGGCCACCATCCAGTAGAGCATGTAGTCGCCCGATTCGTCGATCTCTGCGTCGACGAACGTGCGGATGCGCAGCGGAGGGACAGCGGAAGCCATGGCGTATTTCCCGTCGGAGGATTTGTTGTACATGTATTGTACAGCTTTTCTTGAACAACGTACAGGGTACCCCGACCACCGTCTGCTTCGGGAACTCGGGCGCGGGGCGCACGACTTCGATAGTGTATCCCAGGCCTGTTACCACGAGACGCCCATGAAGTCCATCGCCCAACCCCACTGCACCGGTGCCGTCCGCGGCGGTCGCGCCCCTCTCGTCCGAGGCGTACTCGTAGCGGCCTGCCTCGTGGTCACGACCGCCGCATGCGGCGAGAACGGGCCCGTGGGGGTCGACGGCGGAGACCGTACCGACGACCTGGTCTGCGACCTCGATCGTGGCCTGCT
>CALJKZ010000239.1 GCA_937983085.1 uncultured Gemmatimonadales bacterium | reverse complement strand
CGTGCGCTCGTCTCGGGGACTCTGTTCGCCTCCGAAGGCGCAGACGCATACACGCAGGCCTACGGCGTCGTCTTCTACCTGTATCTGCGAGAGCGCGAACAGCTTCGCAAGTACATGACACGCGATCGGGCGGCTGGCGCTACCGGCACCGGCGCCGTAGCCGTCCGCGACTTCCAGTTTTTCTTCGGCGACGACCTCGAACAGCTCACCGCGAAGATCTGCCACGAACTCCGGCGGATGTGAGGAAGCTCAGAGCCAGCGACCAGCCTCCACTTCGATCGAGGAACCACGCTTCCCGTAATCGTCAACGGCGACGCTTACGGCCGCGCAACCGCGCTCAGCCCGCTGCGACGACCGCATCGCATGCCCTCACGTGCAGCGGACCACTTCACGACAGCACCGTCCTGCGTGGGCTCGTTGTTCCTGGGAGTTCCACGTCAGGCGACTATGCGGCGATCTCAGAGACCCGGCCCTGTCGGCGCTCGCTGCAGCAGGCGGGGACACGGAACGAGCGCGCGCGGCGAATTCGATCGCCTACAGCGCTCGACGGAACTGCTCGTAGCGCACTTCGAGGCGATCAGGGTCCGGTCGTTCCGACGACCGTGACGGGGCCTTCAGCCGCCAGCCGTGTATCTCCTGCAGCCCATGGCGGAGCATCGGACCGTCCACCTCGCGCAGCACGTCCTCCCGGATCTCGATCATGAGGTCCGGCCTGATGCCCATCACCCGTGCGTCGTAGGCAGCATGGTGGAGCTTGCAGAGCGAGATCCCGTTCGGCACGACGGGATCGCCGCCTCGTTCGCTGTCTGCGATGATGTGCGCGGCGTCGAGCAGCGTCGCGTGTGCGAGCCGGCAAACGCCGCAGCGACCTCGATAGGCTCGGAGCACCCGGTACCGAAACGCCCGCTGATGAAGTCGCGCCACGACCGCCCTGGTAGTGTAGCGCCTCACCGGCCTTGCGACCTGATCCCCGAGCGCCAGAACCTGCCCGAGTTCGGCAGAGCCGGCATCGTCAACGGCGACCGTCACACACAGGGACTCCGGATCATCGTCCACGATGAATGCCGGGTACTCGGCGAGGTAGCGCCCCTCCTCGACACCGTGGAGATAGATCAGCGGCACCTGCCAGCGTCGTGCGTTGCGCAGCCACAGGTTCTCGTAGTGGCTCGGATCGGTGCCGCGATACCGATACCGGATGAGCCCGGACGGGGTGATCTCGTCATCGTAGGGTGGCGGTACGCCCGGCTTCGGCGGCGCCGTTCGGATCGCGAGCGGCGCGCCGGCGAGTATCCGCGGCTTGAAGATGCCCTGCTGATTGACGAGCGGCACGCGTTCGCCTTCGAACTCGAAACCGCGCGAAAGAACCGCCCAGGGGAGAACCTGGTCGTCATGTAAAGGCCGCGTCGCATCGAGAAATCGAAAGGCCGCCTGCCGCACGCGGCTGTCGTGCAGGGCCTCTTCTGTCGAGCGTCGCATCGTCGTTCCCCACGCCAATCCGCGAGGATAGCGCCGAAGCGCTCACGCGTCTCGAGTCCGCTCTCCCGCAACTCTGCTGCCTTGTGCCCGCGCGCTGCGCGGCGACTTCGCGGACTCCAAGCCAGGCCCGCCGGCACGGAGGTGCCGAGGGTCTGAACGGCGCTCGCGGCCTCTCACGCCGGGGTCCGCCGCGTAGCGCTCGCGTAGAGCGCCACGACGAACTCCGAGCGGCCGTCCACGTTGATGCGGGCCTCCTGTGATGTGCAACGCGTCGGTGCGAACGCGTGGCCGCGGTCTCTGACGCTACTTGTTGAAGGCAGGTTGGAGCTCGGATTTGAACCTGCTTTCGAGATCGCGCGCGGCAGCGGCGTCTTCGGCGGTGAGCCAGCGAAACGAGCAGCGCTCCACGATGTAGGCGCGGCACGCGGCCTTGGCGTCGCGCGGGTGCCGGATCGGTTCCTTGGGGACGAACTGCACTCGATCCAGGAACAGGTACTGCGCGAACATGTTCACGATCTGACCGCTCGCGTGGTCCTTGAGCCGCCTCCTCAGGCTCCCCGCGCCGTTGCGCCCCGCCATCCCGACGTAGATGACATCGTCGACGTCGTAGATGACGTAGACGCCGGGGGCGTCTGGCACGTCTGCCCAGCACACGTCGGCGAACGCAACTCGATCCGAGAGCTCCTGCATGACGCCGCTCCGTGGGAACGCTCCAGCGCCGGACTAATACCCGAACAGGCACAGCCCGCGCACGTTGGTGCCGTTGCCGGGCTCGAAGAATTGGCCGAGTCGTCGTCCGACCGTCACGTACTCGTTGCGCGGGCGCATCTCGGCGTTCTGCCGGAGCCGGCGCGGAACGAGCAGGAACAGGTAGTTGGCGCCGGGACACAGGTGACACTTCCAGAAGTCCAGAAGGTCCATGTTGTTGATGGTCGTCTTGCCGCGCTCGACCTCGAGCAGGATCCCTTCACCAGCTCCCAGCTCGAGGAAGTAGTCCGGCCGTAGGGACTGCCCCTGAAACAGACCCGCCTTCTCGCTCTGGAAGCCCAGGCGCTCGGCCTCGGCGCTGAACGCGCGCTGGATCTCCTCGCTGCTGTTGCCCGGCTGGTTCGCTGCGTGGATCCGCGCGAGCACCGGTGGCGAGTTGAGCGCGGCGAGCAGTCCGTCCCCGACCGCCTTCGCTCGCATCCAGGACCCGCTCGACGCATGCTCGGGCATGACGAACGCAGTCATTTCGACGGGCTCCAAGTCCCGCATGCCGATCCCCCACGTCCCCACCTGACGCGCCGAACCGTGCCGCCACAACGGCAGCGGCGCGGAAGCTAGCAGCTGGGGCACCGCCAGAGCTCGCGCAGAGTTCACGGTGCGTTGCGGACCCGTGCGCGCGATCCGTTCGAATGGCGAGCCGGCGGGTTCGCGGAACCTCGCGGAGTCCGCGTGCCGCGCCCCGGTCCTGTTGCCAATCGGGTTGTGGGCGTTCCGCTACCTGCGTTGCACCGACGCCTGTCGGAGGCGGCTCGAGCGCGAAGCGGGTTCCGTTCGATCAGCTCGCGTAGCGCCTGCGGTAGGCCGCGCCCGGTCCGGACACGAACTCGGCCTTCACGGTGTCACGCCACGTCCAGGCTCGGTTGGCGGAAGACTCCGCCCAGGTCCGGCTCGCGGTGCCAGCGGATGAACTCGATCGCCGGCGGGTCCATGCCGGGCAGCGGGGGGCGGAGGGGGCGGCCGTGCAGGGCGCGGACGGTCGTGACGGCCTCGTCGGAGCCGGTGAAGTGGGCGGAGACCTGGATGCGGCGGTCGTCGCCGAGCGTCCACGCGCCGCGGTCGAAGAGCTGGTGCATGAGGGGGTTGAGGACGAGGCCGTTCGCGACGACGTCGGGGCCGCCCTGGGCGTGCCACTGGACGTGCGCGGCCTCGACGCCGAAGTAGCTGCCCGCCAGCGCGGCGCGGAAGCCGGTGGCGGCGCAGCGGTGCTCGTACGCGTGCATGACCTTGCGCCGGAACTCCGGGTCGCGGCGGGCGCGCACGTCGGCCACGCGCTCGGGAGGCGCGGCGGTGACGTCGTCCGAGCTGGCCCAGGCCCACTCGGGCGGGAGCCCCACCGCCTGGAGGATCTCGGCGTGCAGCGTGTCGGGGAAGGCGCGGAGCAGGACCAGAGCGACATCGCGTGCTAGTGCGCGGTCCGCGAGCAGGCGGGCGCGCAGCGGGCCCGCGAAGCCGCCGGTCGTGCCGCGCAGCCCCGCGATCCGTGGGAAGCCTCCGATCTGGCGCGGGAGGCTGTCGGCGCCCGTGATCTGCCACACGCCGTCCGACTGCAGGTGCCAGTACGGCAGCTCCGGCTGGTGGCGCGCCTTCACGGGCGGCGCGTAGGAGTCGAGCAGCGGCCGGAGCTCGGCGCGGACGACCTCGAACGGGAGCGCGGTGCCGCCGTCGTTCAGCAGATGGGCGAGCGCGACGAGGCAGAGCAGCGGCTTGTGCGGGGCGCGGCGCTCGCCGGAGCGGTAGACGTTCAGGCCGGCGAAGCGCTCGAGGATCTTGCGCCGGGACGTCGTCATCGGGCGCCCTCGCCGTACTTCTGCTTCCCGGGGATCACGCCGCGGACGCCGCCGCGGGGGTCGGGCATGTCGCCCGTGTAGCGGGGGATGACGTGGACATGGACGTGCATCACGGTCTGGCCGGCGGCGGCGCCGGCGTTCAGGCCGACGTTGTAGCCGTCGGGCGCGTGGCTCCGGTCGAGCGCGGCCTTCACGTCGCGCACGAGGTCGAGGAGCGCCGCCTGTTCGTCGGGCGTGGCGTCGAACCAGGTCGGGACGAGGCGGCGCGTGATGACTAGCGTGTGGCCCGGCGAGACGGGGTAGGGGTCGCGGATCGCGAAGGCCTGGGCGTTCTCTGCCACCCACTCGCTCTGCGGGCGCTCGAGGAACACCGACGCTGGTCCGCTCGCCTCCACGGCGAGACACTAGCCGAGCGCGGGCGGCGTCGCACGCGGGCGGATGCGCGGATTCGGGCGTGCGGTCGCGGTCGCATCCGGACGGAGCGCTCGCCGGTGCCGCCCGAACGTCCGGGCGCTCGCGGGGTTCCACGGGGCGGAGGTGGTGGTTTGGCCGAGGCGCGGCGGTGCGGGCGGTGCGGGGCCTGGCTCGAGGGCGGGGCCGGGGCGTGTGCGTACTGCGACGCGGCGGTGCC
>CALJKZ010000238.1 GCA_937983085.1 uncultured Gemmatimonadales bacterium | reverse complement strand
CGTCCCGGGATCCTCGACGGGAAGCTCCCGGAGGAGCACCGCGTTGACGAGGCTGAACATGGCCGTGTTGGCGCCGATGCCCAGGCCGAGAGAGAGGACGGCCACGAGGGTGAAGCCCGGCGTGGCGGTGAGGCGCCGCAGCGCGTAGCGGAGGTCGGTGAAGGACATGAACGGATCTCGAAGCGAGGAGCGGGCGTGCCGCGGGTGATTGCGCACAAGGGTGGGACGCCGAGCCGATAGACGACGGGCGGCGCGGTGGAGAGCGGCGGAGCGGAGGGTGATGGCCTGCCACCAGTACCAGGCGTCGGCGGCGCGGGGGCCCGTCCGCTCGGAGCGAGCCGCGTGCTCGGCGTGGAGGTCTCCGAGGACGGCGTCGACGACCTCCGCAGGAAGGCGGCGCTCCAGCCACGCCTCGGCCAGGCGAGGAGGCCCGTCGAGCCGAGGTGCCTCAGGCGCCCGACCTTCCCCAGGCGCCCGACCTTCCCCAGGCACCCGACGTTCCTCAGGCACCCGAGGCTCCGGTGTCGGCCGGCGCCGTGCCCCAGAGTCGATCCCGTACGCGTCGCCGGGCTTCCAGCGCCTCCGTGCCTTCCGGGCTCAGCTCGAAGAAGCGGCGGGCTTTGCCGCCGCGCTCGGGGCTGGGCTCGCCCATCCACGACCGGGCGTACCCCTTCTCCTCCAGGCGCATGAGGGTCACGTAGACCGTGCTCACCGAGACCGAGCGACCCGCCACCTCGGCGAGCTCGGCTCGCACGCCGGCACCGTCGGCGTCGGCGCCCAGGCGGCGGACACACAAGAGAACCAGCTCCTCCAGATCACCCAGATGTTCGCCTCGTCCCATCCCCTCTCCCGCGGCTGGTGAGCCCGTCGATGAGCCCATTTTATTGACAAGATCAAGAACCCGTACGGCAGGGCACCGGCGTCGGTTTCATTTTGTCAAAAAAAGGGGCCGACCCGGCTTCCGAGGTGTGGGCCGGCCGGTCCGAGGTCGGCGGCCGGGCTCCTGCGACTCCGGCGCGAGGCCGCGCGCTACTCCGAGCGCAGCGCCCGCACCGGATCGATACGCGTCACCCGACGGGCCGGAATCCACGACGCCAGCAGTGCTACCAGACCCAACACCAGCGGCACGCCCACGAAGGTCACCGGGTCGAGGGGCGGCACCCCGTACAGGAGGCGCGACAGCAGTCGCGCTCCCGCCGCCGCCACCAGCAAGCCGAGTCCGCCGCCCAGGAGGGCGAGCCTCATCCCGCCGACGGTGAGCATGCGTACCACGCTCCCGGCGTCGGCGCCGAGGGAGAGTCGGATGCCGACCTCGTGTACACGCCGCGACACCGCGTAGCTCACCACCCCGTACACGCCGATGCTGGCGAGGAGCAGCGCGAGCAGGGCGAAGCCGCTCACCACCAGGGCGCCGAGCTCCCGGCCGAGGAGTACCACGGCCAGATGCCGCTCCAGCGTCTTGGTGTCGATGATCATGAGGTTCGGATCCAGGCTCCGCACCACCACCATCATGTCCACCGCCGCTCTCTCGGCATCCCCGGTGGTGCGGGCGAGCACCGTCACCGAGGGCGTGAAGTCCTGGCGGATGGGCATGAGGATGTAGGGCCGCGGCGCCTCACCGAGCTGCCGGACCTTGAGGTCGGCGATGACGCCGACGACGCGGACCGGGTCTCCGTTCACCTCCAGGGAGCGGCCCAGCGCGTCTCCGTCGGCGAAGAAGCGACGCTCCAGCTCCTGGTTGATGAGCGCCACCGCCTCGCCGTCCGCGGCGTCGCTCACCTCCAGGGCCCGACCGGAGATGACCTCGATGCCAGCCACCTCGAGGAAGCGCTCGTCCACCCGCGCGTAGTCCACCACGTGGAAGTCCTCGCCCGGCGGAGGATCGATCCCGTCGACCCGCAGCCGCACGTACTGGGTGTTCAGTTGGTTCAGGGGCACGTTGTCGATGATCCCCACCGACACCACCGACGGGTCCGACTGCACCCGGGCGACGAACTCGTCGAGGAAGACCATCCCCTCCTCGTCCCCGTACCGATCGGCGGGGACGGTCATCTGCAGCAGCGCCGTCGGGCCGTCGCCGAATCCGGGGTCGATGCCCCTCGACGCGTCGAGGCTCCGCAGGAAGAGGCCGGCACCCACGAGCAACACCACGGAGACGGCGACCTGCCCGGCGACGAGGGCGTCGCGCAGGAAGGCACCCCGCGCACGCCCGCCGCCGGCGGTCTCGTCCCGCAGCGTCGGCGCCAGGTCCGGATTGGTGCTCTGAAGGGCCGGGGCCAGGCCGAAGAGGACGCCGGCGCCCAGCGACACGAGGAGGCTGAACGCGAGGACCGTCCGGTCCAGGCTCAGGTCGAGGGTGATGGGAAGCGCCAGGGGCAGATCCGCGGAGACCAGCGCGTCCAGCGCATAGGTGGCCGTGAACACACCCACGGCGCCCCCGATGACCGCCAGGAGGACGGCCTCCGTGAGGAGCTGCGACACGAGGGTTCGCCGGCCCGCTCCCATGGCGAGCCGCACCGCGATCTCCTTCCTCCGATCGGCGGCCCGGGCCAGCAGGAAGCTGGCGAGATTCGCACACGCGATGAGGAGGACGAGGCCCACCACACCCATGACGAGCACGACGGCGGGGCGCACGAAGCGGTCGATCATCGGGTTGAGGATCACCTCGTTGGTGGGCTCGAGGACGAAGGAGTCCCCGGCCGTCCACTCGGGGTAGTCCTGGCGCAGACGCATGGCCACCCGCTCCACGGCCGCCTCGGCCTGGGCCACCGTGGCTCCGGGCCTCAGCCGCCCCCGGCCGAAGAAGCTCTGGTTGCCACGCGCCTCGATGACGTTGCCGCCGAAGCCCTGGAGCTCGTCCACCATCATGATCGGGACCCAGACGGCCGGCTCGAGCCCGCGGAGGCTCCCGGTGAACTCCGGGGGCGCGACGCCCACGACGGTGTACGGTCGACCGCCCAAACGGAGCTCACCTCCCACCGCCGACGCGTCACCTCCGAATCGACGCATCCAATACCCATGGGAAACCACCACCACCGGGTGGGCGCCCCGAGCGACGTGGTCCTCGGCGGAGAGGAGCCTACCGCGGAAGGGATCCACGCCGAGAAGCTCGAAGTAGTTCCCGGTGACCGCTTCGCCGAAGAGGACCTCGACGCCCTCGTCGGCGTCGGCCTGGACGACCGTGAACTGCCCGCCGCCCACGTCCTCGAAGACGTCCGCGGTCCCTTCGAGGAGGTCGATGTAGTCGGGGTACGACAACGTCCCGTGGGAGAAGTCGTCCGAACCCTGGAAGATGTCGACGAGCCGCTCCGGATCCTCGAAGGGCTTCTCCCGGATCACCACGGCGTTCACGAGGCTGAACATGGCGGTGTTGGCGCCGATCCCGAGGCCGAGGGAGAGGATGGCGACCCCGGTGAAGAGCGGGCTCCGAGCCAAGCGGCGCACGGCGTACCGGACGTTTCTCGACGCGCCCTCCATCAGC
>CALJKZ010000237.1 GCA_937983085.1 uncultured Gemmatimonadales bacterium | reverse complement strand
GGTTCAACGGGCTTTGACGACGCTCCGACGCGTGGGCTCCCACAGCGCGTCCCGAACGCCGCCGATGGCCCGCAGCAATGCGTGCATGGCTGCGATATTCCCCGCGACGAGATAGGCGGGGACCGAGAAGAGCTTGGGAAGGGCCTCTTCATCGGCTCTCCACCAGCCTATTGCGGCGAGGACGAGAACCACCAGGCCCACCACCAGGAGAGCCGCCGCCGCAGGACTCGCGGGCGCCATCGCACCAAGTGCGACGGTCGCGGCAGCCGCCGCCCAGGGGAGTGCCCAGCGGCATACCTTGTGACTGAACAGCATCCAGGCGAAGGCCCTGTACCGAAGTGGATTCAGGAGAGCCCTCTTGTACCAAAGGGTCTGCATGCCGCGCGTAATCGTTCGGACCTTCCTTGAATACTCCCTGCGGAGTGACCGACCTCGGGGTACGTAGCAGACGGCTCCAGAAACCGACACGGGCCGGAAGCCATGCTCGCGCGTATGGAGGGCCGCCGCGAAGTCCCTGGAAAGGGAGTCGGGTAATGGCAGCCTGTGGAGTTGGGGACGTATCGCGTAGTAGCAACCGGACGCGCCTACGATGCCCGCCACGCGCGTCTCGAGCTCGCGGACCTTCATCTCATAGCCCACGTAGCCCGACTCACCTTCGTTTGCCGTATCCCCGTCGGACCCTACGCTCACGTCTCGACCGGAGGCGCACCCCACTTCGGGATCATGAAATGCCGCGATGAGGGACTTGAAGCCTTGGGGATCGATCCGAATCGACGCGTCGGTATTCACCACGATCTCCCCACGAAGGTGAGCCGCAGCGGCATTCTCGGCCTTCGTCTTCCCTCCGCGTTCGTCCAGCCGCAGGAGCTCCACGCCCTCGCGGGCGTAGCTCTCGACGATCTCGTCCGTTCGGTCGGTGGAGCCGTCGGAGATGATCAGCAACTGCAGCCGATCTCGCGGATAGTCGAGGCGCAAGAGACTCCGGATGAGTTCTTCGATCTGGGCCTCTTCGTTGTACGCAGGCACCGACACAGATACGAACGGCCACTCCAGGTCTTCCGGAGGGGCGTCAGCCCCTCGCCGTACCCTCCCGATCATCCAGAGAACGGCGGGGTACCCGAAGTAGGTGTAGAAGAAGAGCGCTAGGCTGCCGGCGATTACCGACTCGGGGACCATGACGCGTGGGGGGCTCGGGTAGGAGAGGACATGACAGTCGACCGGGCGACGCTCGGGGACGGATCCCCTCCGGCGTGGAGTTGCCGTTCGGGGTTGTCGAAACCCTGGCGCAGCCCTCCGGCGTCACTTTAGCCTACAGTAATAGTGTAATTGCACGGCATACTCCGCTGCGACCCTTCTTCCCTTCGTCACTCCCCCCGGGATCGCATGTACCAGGAACAAATACGAAAGATCATCGGTGACCACGGTCGCCTTGCCACGGATATCTCAGAGCTCGAGAACGACAGCGATCTCTACGCCGCCGGCCTGACTTCATTGATTACCGTGAACCTCCTCTTGGCCATCGAAGACCACTTCGATGTCGAGTTTCCCGACGAGCTGCTGAGCCGCAGAACGTTCCAGAGCATCAACGCCTTGTCCGACGCCGTTGACGGGCTCGTGGCTCAACCAAGCTAGGGACGACCATGGAACCAGCGACGGCCCCAGCCGCCCCCAAGTCCGACTTCGGGGCGCTGATCGACGACGTCCACCGGATCGGTTCTGATGTCGTGCTCCCGCACGCCCCCGATGTGGACCGCGACGCGCGCTTTCCCCACGAGGCGTTCGCGGCGCTTCGCGCAGAGCGCCTGCTGAGCGCCTACGTCCCCGTCGAATTCGGCGGTCATGGGCTCACCATGACCGAGATCGCCCGGATCTGCGAAGTTCTCGGTCAGTACTGTGCCTCGTCGGCCATGGTGTACGCCATGCACCAGATTCAGGTCGCGTGCATCGTGCACCACGCCGCCGACTCGCCCTTCTTCAGGGCATACATGCAACGCCTGGTCGATGAGCAGTTGCTCCTGGCCTCCGCCACCACCGAGATGGGTGTGGGGGGAGACTTGCGTTCGAGCACGTGTGCCGTCGAGTCCGATGGAACTGGCTTCCGACTGAAGAAGATGGCTCCGGTGATCTCGTACGCACTCGAGTCCGATGCAATCCTCGTAACTGCGCGCAGCGCACCCGACGCGGATACGAGCGATCAGGTTCTCGTGCTCCTGGACCGGCACGAATCGGAGTTCGAAGAGATCGCTGGCTGGGACACGCTTGGGTTCCGGGGTACTCGAAGTCTCGGCTTCGGGCTTTCGGGAGGCGGACACGTCGAGCAGATCCTGCCAGCCCCCTTCGCCGACATCCTGGCGCAGAGCATGCACCCGTTCGCCCATATGACGTGGGGCTCCCTTTGGTTGGGTCTGGCCACCGACGCCGTTCGAAAGGCCCGGGCCTCGGTCCGTAAGAAGATGGCCAAGAATCCTGACGTGCCCCCGGTCACCGCCCTCCGGCTCGCTGAAGTCGATGAGATCCTCTTTGGCATGAGGAGCGGCCTCTACGAGACGATGGCAGAGTACCAACGCCTTCTCGATGCGGGTGACCCCGAGGCCTTCAGCAACTTTGGTTTCAGCATCCGCGTCAACAACACCAAGGTCACCTGCTCCGAGCTCGTCGTCGACATCGTCGGGCGGGCGCTGCAGATCGTTGGGATCTCGGGCTACAAGAATGATTCATCGAGCAGTCTGGGACGTCACCTTCGCGACGCGTATGGCGCGGCACTGATGGTCAACAACGATCGAATCAGGGGCCACAACGCCACCATGCAGGTGGTGTACAGGCAGAGCTGAGATGTCCGACACCTCTTCAGCGGTGCAGCAGGCGAGGTCCGCCCTGCGCGATTCGCTCATCGAGGTCGGACACCTCATTCCGTCCGGCGTCCCGGGACTCTACGGCCTTAGCGGCACTTTCGAGTCCATTATCGAGCACTTCGAGGGCCTCGTCACGCGTGCAGGCGCCCATCACTCGGCAGAGGTGATGCGCTTCCCGCCGATCCTGAGCCGAGAGACGTACGCGTCGACCGATCATATCGAGACCATGCCCCAACTCCTGGGGTCGGTGCATTCGTTCGATGGTGACGAGCGCGCCCGCGGGGAGCTCGTGACGAGGCTCCACGACGGGTCGGATTGGTCCGAGTCGCTGACGGCCACCGACGTCGTGATGGTTCCGGCGGCATGCTATCCACTTTATCCAACGGCTTCCGGGACACTGCCACCGGGGGGTAGAACCGTCGATCTGCGGACTTTCGTCTTTCGCCACGAGCCCTCAGATGATCCGGCGAGGATGCAGATCTTCCGACAGCGAGAGTACGTGAGGCTCGGGACGCCGGACGTCGCCGAAGCCCACCGTGACGAGTGGATCGAGCGAGCGCTCGAGATCCACCGCAGCATCGGCCTTGACGTGCGCAAGGTGGTGGCCAATGACCCCTTCTTCGGTCGCGGCGGTCGTGTCATGAAGGCGACCCAGCGCGAACAGCACCTCAAGTTCGAGATCCTCTGTCCCATCGCGTCGAGTGAGGCGCCAACCGCGATCACGTCGAGCAACTACCATCTCGACCACTTCGGTCAAGCCTTCGACATCCGGACCTCGGACGGCGCCGTCGCCCACACGTCGTGTGTCGGATTCGGGCTGGAGCGGATCACGCTGGCCCTGCTCCGTACGCACGGTATGGACCCCGACAGCTGGCTCAGCGAAGTACGGAGCGTTCTCGAGCTGTGACTGGTCCCATTCGCGACCTGGATCCGCGCACCTACGAACGTCATGTGATCCACTCGGGGGAGCGTCGCTGGGCAGAGACCAACTGCTACGTGGATGTCCTGGTAGAGCTTCTCCATGGGCTCGGGCTCGAACCAATCGCGGCGCTTCCTTTCACCCTGAGGATCGACTTCGAAGGGGATCAATGGCCCTTCTTCAACTTCCCTCACGATGACTTGCTCGACCTCTT
>CALJKZ010000236.1 GCA_937983085.1 uncultured Gemmatimonadales bacterium | reverse complement strand
GGCGGCAGCGGCGGCGCTGGCGGCACGGACGAGGCGGAGCGGCCGAAGCCGCCGCGAACCTACGGGCCATCCGCGCCCTCTACGAGTCCGCGCGCTCCGACGGTGCCCCCGTCGACGTCTGATCTGGACCCCGTGCGCCGCGCCTGCGGAGGACCAGCCGCGCGGGGACGGGGTCCTGGCAGTCCGATACGGTGACAGGCCCGTCCAACGCTGCGCCCTGCCGCGAGATGTCGAGAATACCGCGCATCTCGCCGTCGCAGCCGTCGGGGGTCCGGTACTCGATGGCGATGCGCAGCAGATCGTCGACGACGGCGCCGTCCACGTCACCCTCGATGGAGACCGGCGAGGAGGTCCGGAACACGCCTCGGACGCGGTTCGGGCCGGACGCTCTCAGGGTCAGGTTCGCGCCGAAGGCCCGCCCATCGACGAACAGGGTCCCCTCGTAGGCTCCGCCGAGCCCGGCGGTCGAGGGGACGGTACCGCTCGAGGCGCACCCCACGAGGAGCAGAACGGCCAGCAGCATCGATGCCGTCGAGGCCCTCTGCCCGCGAGGATGTCGATGGATCATCGGGTGTGCCTGGCCTCCGCTTCGGTGGTGGGCTGACGAGGGAATGGAACCCAAGCGCCTCGTCTGCACGTATAGTAGAATGTGAACATGAGCCGATTCCTTCGATCCCGCGTCGCACTCGTCCTGGCCTTGGCCGCGGACCTGCTGCTGTATGCGGGGTCGACGGGTCCCTATGACTACACCACTGCCTCCTTCGAGGCTGCGCTGGCGGCTCAGGAGCAGGTCACCGACGAGTGGCTGGCCAAGGACGGCGTCGTCGGCACGGCCATCGGCGTAGACGGAATGGGTCATGCGGTCCTGAAGGTCTACATGACCCGGCCCGGAGCCGCCCTCGTTCCGTCGTTCGTGCCCATCGCCGGCGGCAGCGTTCGCGTCGTTCCGGAGATCACCGGCGAGTTCCGCGCCCTCCCCATGGAGGCTGCGTCGTCGGAGGACGCCGATCCCACGAAGAGCTTCCCGCGTCCGGTTCCCATCGGGGTGAGCACCGGTCACGGCAAGGTCACCGCGGGGACCATTGGAGCGCGTGCCACCGACGGCGACCGGATCTTCGCCCTGAGCAACAACCACATCTTCGCGGCCAACAACGACGCGCAGACCGGCGACAACCTGCTGCAGCCCGGGGTGGTCGACGGTGGCCGGGATCCGAGCGACGTCATCGGCACCCTCCACGACTTCGAGCCCATCCGGTTCTGCCAGGCGCTCCTCTGCCCGGGCAACACGCTGGATGCCGCCATCGCCCTGACCACCACCGACGACGTGGGCAACGCGACGCCGGACGGGGGATACGGGACGCCGCGCTCGGCGACCGCCGAGGCCGAGCTTGGGATGTCGGTGCAGAAGTACGGCCGCACCACGGGCCACACCACCGGCCAGATTTCCGGGCTGAACGCCACCATCGACGTGGGCTACCGAGACGGAAAGGCCCGCTTCGAAGGACAGATCGTCATCTCCGGGCGCGGGTTCAGCGCTGGAGGCGACTCGGGCTCCCTCGTCGTCACCAAGGGCCTCCTGCTCGGTGACCGACGTCCGGTGGGCCTGTTGTTCGCGGGCACTCAGACGACGACCCTGGCCAACCCCATCGACCTGGTCCTGGACCGCTTCGGAATCACCATCGACGGCGGCGGATGAGCTCGAAGGACATCAAGGCCGCCCAGTCGAAACTGAACGACCTCGTCCTGGGGCGCTCCGGCGTGGAGGGCACCGCCATCGGTCTGAGCCGCGGTGACGCCTGCTTGAAGGTCTACGTCAGCAGCGACGCGGCGTCCCGCGGAATCCCCGCCAAGGTGGCCGGATTCCCGGTGGTGGTGGAGAAGACCGGCCGCTTCGGCCGCCTCTGACCGTCAGTTCTGCACGACGGTGAACGTCACCGTATCCACCACCCAGGGCTGGAGCGGGACGTGCACACCGTCGGCCACCACGGCGATGATCCGGTGCTCACCGGGCTCGACGTTCTCGAACACGTACGACGCCGATGCGTCTCCCATGTGGATGATCTCGCCCGGCACCGTCGGTACCGGCTGATCAGCCGGCGTCAGATCGGCGTCGAGATAAAGGTGGTGGTGTCCCGTTCCCTCGGTCATGTCGCCGGCCGGTACGATGGGCACGGTGGACGACAGCTGGACCGTGACGGTGGTGCCGTTGATCTGCGCCCCGTTCATGGGCGTGACGATGGTGACCGTGCCCGTCTCCGCTTCGGCCTCGGGCATGGCTTCGGTCTCGGCGTCTCCGCCGGCGCACGCGACCACGGTGAGGGGAAGGAGCAGGGCGGTGAGGGCTTTCTTCATGATCGTCCGGGAGGGTCGGGAGGTGTTCGTCGACGAGCCATGAACGAAGCTTGCCGACACGAAGGCGTCAAGCGGGAGGGGGGCCCGACTCGTCCGTTTCCTCCGAGTCGTCCGTCTCCGGCGGCCGCGGTCGATTCATCCGCAGCGTGACCCCACCGAAGAAGCGCGAGCCCGATCGCTCGACCTTGTGGTCGCCGTCGTAGAGGTAGTCGGTGATGGCCTGGTCCCACGACAGGCCCGCCTTGCCCATGAGTTCCATGTACGGTCCGTAGGCGGTTTCGTCCGGCGCCTCGGTTGTGCCGCTCCAGATGGTGACCCGAGGGTTGTAGCCGCCCCCCTGTCCGCTGGATCCCTTGAGGGGCATCTCGATGAGGACGCTGTCGGTCATGGGGAGGTTGAAGACGTCGGGATCCCACTGGGCTCCGTAGCGACGGTACCGATCGTACGCCCTCTGGTTGAAGTCGTAGACTTCGCGGTTGGAGTTGATGCCCCGGGTGATGTAGTCACGGATGGTGAAGGCGGCGTCCTTGTGCCGGGGGAAGTCGGGGCTGTCGACGTAGCCGAAGCCGGGCATGAACCACCCTTTGTTGAAGCCCCAATTCCGCTCCGTCACCCGCCCGCGCCGCACGAGGCCGGTGTATTCGGAGAAGAGCTGGACCACCTGGTGGGACGGGTAGCCGTGGGGGTTCAGGAAGATGTCGGGGAGCCACATCCCCCACAGCCGCCCACGCACCGCCGACTCGGGGTAGATGGGATGATCGGAGCTACCACCAGCCGTGACGTCCTGGCCCAGCGAGGCCAGATACCCGGCGTGGAGGATGTAGTCGGGCGTGATCCGGTAGAGGTCGTACGCCGTCTGCGCGCCGTCGGGGTTGGTGAAGGGGTGGATGACGACGTTGACGGCATCCAGCTTCGGGCGCTGCTCCGGATCGGTGAGGAGGAGCTCGGCGTGGCGGAGGACGTGACTGGTGGATGAAACCTCGTTGGCGTGCTGGCGGGCCGAGTAGATGACGGTGGGCTTCAGCGTCGACGCCTTCACCCGTGACCAGTGGCTCGCCTGGATGGGCGGCATGAGGTCCATGGCCCAGACGTCCCGACCCAGGTAGCTCTCGCCCACCTTGTACATGGTGGCCTCGGGGAACGTCGCGGCCATCTTCGCCGCCATCTCGTACCCCTCGAGGGGCGGGATGGGAGTCTCCCACTGGACGATGCGCTCGCCCCCGTAGCTCCAGCCGTCGGGCAGGAATACCCGCCAGTTCGGGAGAGGCGGAGGCGTGCCGTTGGCCGCCAGGGTACCGGTTCTCCGCGCCTCCGGATCCTGCTCGTGGGTCCACTCCGCCCATACCTCCAGGGAGCCGAGGCCCTGATAGGAGAGGGCCGACGCGTACAAGCCGGCGGCGCGTAGATCCTCGATCTCCGTCAGAGTCGACGTGACCTGCTGGGCCGAGACCATCCGCTCGTCGACGGCGATCTCCCGCGTCGTCGCGATTAGGCTGTCGCGCATGTCCCGGTCGGTGTCGACGCGGACGCGGAGGCCGAGATGGGAGAGACCGGGCTCTCCGGCGCGGACGCGGGCGAGGCGGGCCGACGGGCGCTCGAGGCTCGTCTTGGGAATGTCGAGGCGGAGAGTGTCGACGGACCCGTCCACCGTCTCATACGCCACCACTAGGGCCGGACGCGACGTCGCGAACCCGGTGATGCTCACCTCGCCCCGAGCCCCGGTCCCGTCGGACTTGGGTCGCATGATAGGCACGATCCGGCCGGGAAAGTCGATGCCTTCGCCGCGGGAGTTCCGGCCGAGGAGGTCGAAGAACTCGATGGTGCCGAAGTAGATCTCTTCGTGGAGGGCGTCCATGGGCGCATGGATCTCGTTTTCCACGCCCAGGCGGTAGTCGGGCTCGCTCATCTCCAGGTCGACGATGAGCTCACCGAAGAAGGGGGCGTCGGCGTCACCGCCGCGCGGCAGCCCCTGATGGACCTTCATGGTGTGGTCGTAGAGCGCCGACAGCACGGTGGACTGGAAGTAGTCCCAGAACGCCTCGGGGTCGGTCTGGATGCGCCGGTCCGTCAGCGTCCGGCCCCCGGACGTCGCCGTGAGCCATCCTGTGGTGACCCGGACCTTCTCGTAGTCCTGGAAGCGATCGAAGTAGGGACGAAGCACCCACTTCGGATCGAATGCGTCGCTGAGGATCTCCCGGCCCCCCGATCCACGCACGACGACCTCGTACGTCGGCCCCTCGCGGACCTCTTCGAATCGAATGGACTCGAGGGGCAGGCCCAGCTCCCGAGCCAGGACCTCGTCGATGGGATAGATCTCGTGGAGCCAGCGGACCGGCGTGTGGATGGCCTGCTGCGGCCACTCGTCGGGCGGGTCGTTGCGTCGGAAGCGGATGACCATCTCACCCACGTCGGCGCCCCGAAGCTGCGGGAGCACGCGGTCGTGGAGCCACGAATATCCCTGCTTGAAGGCCGACAGGATCTCCACCTCCGTCCCGTTCGGGTCTGCCCCGGCGTCCACCAGGGCGTCCCGCGCTTCCCGTTCGAGGCGCTCCCGGATGGCCGGAGGTTCGCTCAGCCGGGCGTGGACTCGTACCGGATCTCCCGACGCGGCGCGGGGCAGAACCTCGGAGCGCATGGCGTCCCAGAAGCGGTCGACTTCCGAAGGGAACGTGATGGCTTCGTGAAAGAGCGTCGCCGCCGAGAGCACGTCGCGGTCGTCGATGGTGACGTCGACGTCGATGCCCAGTCGTGCCGCGGCACGGTCGGCCACGTACTCGGCCAGCTCCGGGTCGGCCTTCTCCACCGACATCAGGACCGAAGCGGAGCGGAGGGAAAGGGTGTCCAGCGTCTCGGCGATCCGGTCGAGCTTGTACAGTCCGATGGCCGCCTGACCCACCGGCGAGTGACCCGATAGGGCATCCCAGAGGTCCTGCTCGACGCGGTCGACGGTGGGCCGGTCGTCGGTGGTGGGGGGGAGGTGGGGGGTGTGGGTGGTGGTGGGGGCGGGGGGGGGGTGGTGTGGGTGGGGTGGGGCGGGGTGGGTGGTTTTTTTTTTTTAATGATACGGCGACCACCGAGATCTACACTCTTTCCCTACA
>CALJKZ010000235.1 GCA_937983085.1 uncultured Gemmatimonadales bacterium | reverse complement strand
TCGGTGAGCATCTCGATCCACGAGAAGCCGTCGGGGTTCGTCCACACCGGGTTGTACACCCGAGTGAAGTAGACGTCCACGAAGGCGTCCTGGTCCTTCATGAGATGGGGCATGAGGAACGACATCTCCATGAGCCCCAGCGGATACTCGCGAGGCCAGAGGACGTCGTTCCACTTCCGGGGGTGCTGATGCGGAAGGCGAGGGGGACGCGGCGAAAACTTGTTCCAGGAGTTGGGGAACGTGCCGCCCTCGGTGGCCAGCGCGCCGAGGAGGGCGTTGAGCAGCGTCATGGTCCTGGCCACCTGCCACCCGCCGAGGTTGCCCGAGCCGGCGCTTCGCCAGTTGTGGGTCGCGAGACGGGTGCCTGCCGTGGATATGGTCTCGGCCACGGCCCAAAGCGAGCTCTCATCGATGCCCGACTCCGATGCGGCGAACGCGAAGGTGTACTCCGCGTACGTCCTCTCCAGGACCTCCTCGAAGCGCTCGAAGGTCGCCCCTTCCTCACCGTGGACCTCGGCCATGAACTCCTGCCAGTTCCACCAGCGGCGGACGAAGTCCCGATCGTAGCGTCGCTCGCGGATGAGCCAACTCGCCACGGCGAGGAAGATCGCCGGCTCCGAACCGGGATAGGGGGACAGCCAGTGGTCGGCGTGGGTCGCGGTGTTGGAGAGCCGCGTGTCCAAAACGATGAGCTTGGCTCCGTTCTTCTTCCCCTCGATGATTCGCTGGGCGTGGGGGTTGAAGTAGTGACCCGTCTCCAGGTGGCTGCTCACCAGCACGATGACCTTGGCGTTGGCATGGTCCGGACTCGGACGATCCATGCCCATCCACCAGTGGTATCCGGCCCGTGCGCCGCTGGAGCAGACGTTGGTGTGCGAGTTGTGCCCGTCCACGCCCCACGCCGCCAGCATGCGGTTGGTGAAGCCACTCTCGCCGGGGCGGCCCACGTGGTACATGACCTGATGGTGTCGTTCTTCCTGGAGGCAGGCACGAATCCGACCCGCGATGTCGTCGAGGGCCTCGTCCCAGCTCACACGCTCCCACTTCCCTTCGCCCCGGGCTCCGGCGCGACGGAGAGGATGGAGAATACGGTCGGGGTCGGTGATCTGGTTCAGCGTCGCCGGACCCTTCGCGCAATTCCGGCCACGTGACCCGGGGTGCTCGGGATTCCCCTCGAACTTCCGCACTTGAAGGGTGTCGCGATCGACGTACGCCAGAAGCCCACACGCCGACTCACAGTTGAAGCACGTCGTCGGTACGAGCATGTACCGCTTCTCCACGCGCTCGGGCCACGACTTCGAGTCGAGCTCGACCCAGTCGTTCCATCGCTCCCTGGGAGGGAACGCGGCCAAGTGCACGCGGCTCGCTCCGGGATAGAACGTCTCGCCCCGGGCTTCCACTTCGCCCCGTGCGGCGGAGACGCGTTCGTTCAGGTCGTCGATGCTCATGCCAGGGGCACCGCCTGACCCGCCTGGACGAAGGCGTGTTCGTAGAGGGCGAGCCCTACCAGCGCGGCTCCGCCGGCGATGACCGGCGACCAGCCAACGGCCACGAACCCGAGGAGTGCAGAGGCCAGGCCCACCCAGAAGTAGTGCCCGTATGCGCCCCGGACCATCTCCCCGGCGGCCAGCGCGGCGTGGGCGGTGGGGTGGCCCATGGAGGCCTCGCCCACCACCAGGACGATGTGGATGGCCAGCGTCAGCCGGAAGCACATCTGAAGCGCCCCGGGGATCTCCCCCGAGCCGCTCCCGGTGGCCAGGGCGACGATGAGGACCGCGCTCCCCGCCACCAACGCCTGGACCAGGAGATGGGCCGGAAGGAGCGGGCTTTGCCAGAGATCACGGGCGCGGGACTGGGCGAAGAGGTACGCCGTGTAGACCGCGGTCATCACCGCGAGAGGTCCGCCCAGCCACCCGAGAAGGGGCGTCACGCCGGAGCACCCGCACGAGGAGGCTCCGAAAAGTACGGCCAGAACGCCGACGTCCCCCGACATGATGAAGCAGCCGCGGACGAGCCAACTCCGCCACTGGGGCTTGAGCAGAACCATCCAGAAGCGCTCGGGATGCTCGAGATCCCATACCAGGAGGCCCCCGGTGACGACCAGCGCGATAAGCGCGATGAGGGGAGCCTGAAGGCCCCACAGCGCCGACGTGAACGGCAGGAGGCCCAGAGCGCCGAGCAGGAGCGGCACGAGGTACGCGCCGGCCGCGACGGACTTGGTGAAGGTGTACGCACTCACCCGCCAGTCCCATGGGGCACGGTGGGGGACGTCGTAGCTCACCACGGCCGCGGCCGAGCTGTTCCAGCGTCCGGGGTGTCCGGACGTGACCTGGTGACTCACGTCGCCCTGTTCACTCCACATGAACAGCCCGCCATCGGGTCGACGCGCGCCCAGGGGATCCAGCGTCACCTGGTCGGCGCCCTTGTAGAAGACCTTGGGCCGGGTCTCCTTCTCCGGCCGGCGGACCGCCACCGCGTCCTGATGGATGATCTCGCTCACCGCCGAGAGCGGGTCGTTCATGTCACCGACCAGGAGGGCCTGGGTGGGGCACACCACCACGCAGGCAGGCTCGAGGCCGACGTCCAGACGATGAGCGCAGAAGTTGCACTTCTCCGCCGACTTGTCGTCGGGGTTGATGAAGATGGCGTCGTAGGGGCAGGCGGCGATACACGCCTTGCACCCGATGCAGATGGACTTGTCGAAGTCCACGATGCCGTCGGGCCGGCGGTGCATGGCGGCCGTGGGGCACGCCGTCACACAGGGCGCGTCCTCGCACTGGTTGCACCGCGTGACCTGGAAGGAGCGGCGGGTCCGCGGGAACAAGCCCGTGTCGACGTACTTCACGTACGTCCGGGTCACGGACAGGGGCACCTCGTTCTCGGACTTGCACGCGGTCGTGCAGGCGTGACATCCGATGCACCGCGTATGGTCGATGACCTTCGCCCAGAGTGGCTCGGTCCCGGTGGATGTCGGTGAGGTGGTCGGCATTCGCGGTGCGGAGCGCTACGCGGAGTCGGACGGCGCCAACCTACCCTGCCCGGCCGCGAAGTGGAAGCGCTGGCCCGAAGCCCGTGTCAGGACGTGGACCGACTGGGAAGGGCTATCGCGTCACGGCGTCGAGGAATCCGTCCCAAACCCACTCCCGCACGTTCTCGCCCGAGCCCGGACCCTCGCCGTCGGCGTCGAGGGCACCCTCCAGGAGTTCGATGACCTGGTCCAGGAGAAGTTGGGCCTCGGCGTTGCGACCGGAGGTGCCTTCGCCGATTCCCGAAGCCCGACCTGTGCTGCCGGTGGGATCGTGCAGGATCAGACCCTCTGCCTCCACCAGGGCGTTGTGGCTCTGCAGCGCCGCCGTGGCGAGAGCATCGACACGATCGAAGTGGGCGGCCCGTAGTTCGGCGGACAGGGCGAATTCGTCCATGGCCCGCTGCAGTCGCTCGACCCTCGCCTCGCCCGTGACCGCAGCGTCGTCCAGAGCGTCTTCGTACGCGGTGCGGTACCGATCGGTGTCCGCCTCCCTCACCTCGCGGATGGTGGACCGGTAGTCCTGCCAGATGTCGACGACTTCCGGATGGTCCGAGGGAACGGTGAGGTACGGGCCGTCAGGCCAGACCTCCGGGATGGGCTGCAGGCTCCGGAGGGCCGTCTGCGTGCCGGCGAGGTATCGCTCCTGGGCGCGTTCCCGCACGGCCCCCGGGGTATCCGCGATGACGGGCTCCAGGGGCGGCTCCACCGCCGAATCGGTGACCACCGGGTCGGGATCGGGCTCCGGATCGGTAGGCTGAGGGTCGGCGACCGTGACATCGGGCTGATCGGGGTCGGGCACCTCGGTGGGGGGCTCGCCGCTCCACGCCACGTATCCGGCGTACGCCCCGCCGACGACGATCACGGCGAGCGCCAGGAACGCGACCTTCTTTCCCACCCCTCCCGAGGGTTTGGGGGCCGGCTTGGCGATCCGGGGCTTCGGCTGTGGTTTCGGCCGTGGCGGCGGGTCCGGAGCGCGGGGCGGGGCCTTGTCCCGGGGCGCCAAGGTGTCGGTGGTGAATCCGGAGATGCTGTCGCGGATGGACGGCCCTGCGTCGACGTCGTGATGGCGCTCGGCTTCGAGCTTCTCGAGGAAGGCGCGCTGCTCGTCCTCCGGGCTCAGCTCCTCGGTGACCGCGAGATCCAGCCCGAGGTCGGAACCCTCCGAGGCCGAAGCTCCGGACGACGTTGCGTCCTTGGCCTCCGGCACGAGGGTCGGGACGTCGCCGCTTGCAGACGCCGCGGCCTGGTCCTCGGACTGCGCATCGGCTTCCGCCGGGGCATCCGCGTCCAACGACGTCTCCGGCTCGGCCGGTTCAGCCGCCTCGATCTCGTCCTTGCCACCCTCCTCGGACGTGGGGGCTTCTTCGGCGACCGAAGCCTCGGCCGCGGCGCGGGCCTCCTCGGCCTCCTCCAGTTCGTACTGGACGTCGAGCACTACCGGGTGGGTTCGGGCCGGAGCCCACGATCCGGTCTCTCCGTCGTAGACCAGGTCCTCGGGCGATAGATCGCCCGAGCGCACGAAGTCCTCGAACATCTCGCGAGACGCGAACGAGAGCTCCTGACCTGCCGCCGTACGGATTCGAAACACGACCGTCATGTCACCGCGGACCCCAGTCGACTCGATGGGTCGCCGGGGGTCAAACGGATGTTTGCCCGGCGCTCGACAAGCTAGAGCCGCCGGGACACCACGATCAAGTTCGACGGCCGGACCATCGTCGTCACTCCGGGCGTAGCGCCTCCACGGGCGCCACCCTGGACGCACGCCACGCCGGCGCCGCGCACGCCGCGACAGAGACGGCGAGGAGGACGCCACCGGCGAGAACGAAGGCACGAGGGTCGCCGGGCTCTATCTGGTAGAGGAGGCTGTCCAGGTAGCCCTGGACCAGGAGCCCCCCTCCGACTCCCAACACCAGCCCTGCGAGCACCAAGCGCGTCCCCTGGCCTACCACGAGCCGGAGAACCGTGCGCGGCTCGGCTCCCAGGGCGATACGTACACCGATCTCACGCACGCGCTGGGATACGGCATAGGAAAGGACGCCGTAGAGGCCCACTCCCGCGAGAAGGGTCGCGAGTGCGGCAAACGCGAGCATCAGGAGCCCCGTGACGCGCGGCCGAGCCACCGATCGGTCGACGATGTCCTCCATGATCCGTACGCTCCCGAACGGCACTTCGGAGTCGATGGCCGAGATCTCGGCGCGCACCCCCGAAGCGATCTCAGTGGGGCTCACCGACCCTCGGACGACGACGTGCAGCCAGGGGAAGAAGGGAGCGGTGGCGTACGGCAGATACACCGTTCCCCGCGGCGCCGTGTCCGGCCCCTGGAGCCGGACGTCCTCTACCACCCCGACGATCTCCCAGGGGGCGTGGTCGTCCCAGTTCACCACGATGCGCCTGCCCACCGCCGACTCGCCCGGCCAGTGTGCCTCCGCCAGCGAACGGTTCACCACGACGGCTCTAGACTCCGTGGCCCGATCACGCTCGTCGAACAGGCGCCCCGTCAGGACCTCGATGCCCATGGCTCCGAAGTAGTCACCCTCGACGTTGCGGATGTCGGCGACGGTGCGGTCTTCGGGGTCCGGGGTGGGTCCGTCGGCCGGCCAGTAGCTCGTGCCCGCACCGAGTCCGTCCATGGGAAGGAACGTGATGCCACCTGCCGCCTCGACGCCGGCTCGGGCGGCGATCCGACCGAAGAGTTCTTCGTAGAACGCCACCTGTCGGGAAAGGGAGTCCCATCGATCGCCGGTCAGGTTCACGCGACCCACCACCACGTTCTCGGGCTCGATGCCGTCGTCGACGGCGGCGAGGGTCAGAAAGCTCTGGACCAGGACCGTCGCGCTGGCCAGGAGGATCACCGAGAGGCCCACCTCCGCGACGACCAGGACGTCTCTCACTCTCGACGTTCCGCGAGACGGGCCTCTCTCCTCCGACCCCAACGCGACGCCGGGCATGGTGCGCGCCGCCTGGGCACCGGGGAGAAGTCCGAAGAGCAGCGCGGTGCCTGCGGTGACCACGGCCGCGAAGGCGAGCACCGTAGGATCGACGGCGGCGCTCTCGATGCGGGGAATGCCGAAGGCGTCGGGCATGGTGGAGGTGATCCACCCGACGGCGGACACCGCCACGGCCACACCGATGAGGGCGCCCACCCCCGCGATGATGATGCTCTCGGTCATGAGCTGTCCCGCGAGGTCGCCCCCGGTGGCCCCCAACGAACGGCGAACGGCCATTTCGTTTCGCCGAGCGGTGGCACGCACCAGGAAGAGATTCGCCACGTTGCCGCAAGCAATGAGCAGAAGCAGACCCACCGCGCCCAGCAGGATCCACAGCGTGGCACGAACGTCTCCGACGATCTGCTCTTCCAGGGCGACGAGGTTCACCGACCAACCACCGTTGAACTCCGGGAACTCCTCCTCCAGCCGAGCCGCCACGGTCTGGAGCTCGTCGGTGGCAGCCTCGAGGGTCGAGCCCGGCGCCAGTCGGCCGAGCACCATCATCCAACGGCCCGAGTTGGTCTGATCACCCAGGCCGATGTCGATGGACGCCCACAGCTCGGTTCCCTCACCGAACGCCACGTACTCCGGGGGCAGCACACCCACGATGACCACGGGCGTGTCGTTGAGGTGGAAGGTCCGGCCCAGGACGCCGGGATCGCCCCCGAGGCGCTGGCGCCAGTACCCGTCGGAGAGGATCACCTCGGTGGTCTCCACCGCCGAGAGGTCCGAGTTGAAGGTGCGGCCCACGGCCGCCTCCATGCCGAGGACCGAGAAGAAGTCCGGGGAGGCGTACTCGCTCATCACATCCTCGGGTCCGTCAGGCCCCGTGAGCTTGGGAGGCCGCAGTATCGACACCGCAGCCATCGACTGGAACGTCGTCGAGCGGTCCCGCCAGGCCTTGAAGTTTCCGGGATTGGCCACGTTCTCCCGCCGATCGCGGGGAACGTTCCACTCCCAGATGGCGACGAGTTCGTCGGGGTCGGCGTCCGGGAGGGGCTGGCGGGGCGCGCCGTCCACCG
>CALJKZ010000234.1 GCA_937983085.1 uncultured Gemmatimonadales bacterium | reverse complement strand
GCGCAGAAGAACTTCTCGCCGGCGCCGGTGATCACGATGACCTCGACGTCCTGGTCGAAGCGAGCCTTGATGATGCCCTCGTCGAGCTGGCGCATCATCTCGTGCGTGTACGTGTTCGCGGGCGGGTCATCGAGGGTGAGGACGGCGACCTTGTCCTTGACCTCGTAGTGGACCAAAACCGAATCGGACATCTGGGCGTTCCCCTGGAGATTTGAATGGCGTTCGAGGCTCCGGGACGGGCCCACCGTGTGGTACGGAAGGCTGTTCCTGGAGAGCCTGAAAGGTCCCGAGAACCGGGGCGAGGGTCAACCTGGGACGACGCCCAGCGAGGGTCCGGTTCGCCCCCCGTCCAGGACCCGAATCCCGAAGAATTCGGTACGCTCGCACGTATTCACGTTGTGTGGGGTAGAACAGACCGTACCTTCAGATCCGAATGGAGACCCCGTGAAGCGCCTCGTCATGTTTCGCCGACTGACACTCGCCGCCGTCGGCGGCGCCCTTCTCGCGTCCATTCCGACGGTCGTGGCCGGCCAATCGACGTCGGTATACCGGGTGCCGGTGACCGGGGTGGTGGAGTTGGGCCTGGCGCCCTTCATCGAGCGGAGCCTCGAAGAAGCGGCGGCTGCCGGCGCGTCCGCCGTGGTCCTCGACATGGATACGCCGGGTGGTCGCGTGGATGCGGCGGAGCGGATTTCCGACGCCCTCTCCGATGCTCCGTTGCCGGTCTACACGTTGGTGAACCGACGCGCCTTCTCCGCCGGTGCGCTCATCGCCCTCTCCACGGACCGGATCTTCATGCGGCCCGGCTCCGTAATCGGTGCCGCCACGCCCGTGGACGGGAGCGGGGCGAAGGCTCCGGAGAAGATCGTGTCGGCCATGCGTAGCGAAATGCGGGCGTTGGCCGAGGCCGCCGACCTCGACCCGGAGATCGCGGCCGCGATGGTGGACGAGGAAATCGCCATCGACGGCGTCGTCGAAGCGGGCAAACTCCTGACCCTCACCACCGAGGAGGCCGTGGCGTTGGACTACGCCGAAGCGGTGGACGACCTGCCGGCTCTCCTCGAGCGCCTGGAACTCGAGGGCTCGTCGGTTGTCACCGCCGAGGCGAACTGGGCGGAGCGGGTGGTGAGGTTCTTTTCCAACCCCGTGGTGGCGCCCTTCCTTCTCACGCTCGGGTTCCTGGGCCTCATCACGGAGGTGAAGACCCCCACCTTCGGCATGGCGGGGCTCGCCGGCGTGCTCTCCCTGGCCCTCTTCTTCGGGTCCCACATGATCGTCGGCCTGGCGGGGTGGGAGGACCTCATCATCTTCGGCGTCGGGCTCGTCCTCGTGGGCGTCGAGATCTTCCTCATTCCCGGCTTCGGGTTCTTCGGACTCATCGGCGGTCTCGGAATACTGGCGGGGCTGTACCTGAGCTTGCTGGGTGGACTGCCCACGGCACCCGACTTCACCAAGGCCGGTCTGGTGATCAGCACCACCGTGGTGCTCATCGCCGTATCGGCATGGGTTCTCATCCGCACGTTGCCGGGCAGTTCACGGCTGTCGAGGAGCGGGATCTTCCTCACGGAGCGAATGGACCGTAGCATCGGGTTCGAGTCGGCGACCCGCCGGCCCGAACTCATCGGGAGGGTGGGCACCGCCATCACCGACCTGAGACCGTCGGGTACGGCGCTCTTCGACGACGAGCGTCTCGACGTCGTGACCGAGTCGTCGTGGATCATGGAGGGAACCCCGGTGCGGATCGTGGCGGCGGAGGGGTACCGGCACGTCGTCCGCGAAGTGCCCGGGGGCGCAGCAACCGAAGGGGAGCCGACGTCCGCCAAGGCGTAACTCCCGACTCTAAAACGACCACAACATCGAGGTACGAGCATGGGTGGTGAGCTCATCGCCTTCAACGCCGTTCTGATCATCGGCACCTTCGTCGTGATCCTCTTCATCGCATGGGCCATTCCCGTGCGCCTGTGGATCGAGGCCATCTCGGCGGGTGTCCGCGTGGGGATCGGGTACCTGGTGGGGATGAGGCTGCGAAAGGTCTCGCCTCCCGCCGTGGTGCGACCCCTCATCTGGGCCACGAAGGCCGGCCTCGATCTCTCGCTGCCCGACCTCGAGGGTCACTATCTGGCCGGCGGGCAGGTCGATCGCGTCGTCCGCGCCCTGATCTCCGCCGACAAGGCCAACATCGATCTGGCCTTCAATCAGGCGGCGGCCATCGATCTGGCGGGTCGTGACGTCTTCGAGGCGGTTCAGGTGTCTGTGAACCCCAAGGTCATCAACACGCCGAAGGTCGCCGCCATGGCGAAGGACGGCATTCAGCTCATCGCCATCGCCCGGGTGACCGTCCGCGCCAACATCAATCGCCTCGTCGGTGGTGCGGGCGAAGACACCATCCTCGCCCAAGTCGGCGAAGGCATCTTGTCCACCATCGGGTCGGCCGATTCGCACAAGGCCGTGCTCGAGAACCCCGACGCCATCTCCAAGACGGTCCTCGGGAAAGGACTCGACTCCGGGACGGCGTTCGAGATCCTCTCCATCGACATCGCCGACGTCGACGTGGGCAAGAACATCGGCGCCGAGCTGCAGACCGATCAGGCCGAAGCCGACAAGCGTGTGGCCCAGGCCCGCGCCGAGGAGCGTCGAGCCATGGCGGTGGCGAAGGAGCAGGAGATGAAGGCGCTGGTGGGCCAGATGAAGGCCGAGGTGGTGAAGGCGGAAGCTCAAGTTCCGCTGGCGCTCGCCGAGGCGTTCCGATCGGGCAACCTCGGCGTGATGGACTTCATGCGGTACCGCAACATCGAAGCGGACACCGACATGAGGAACGCCATCGCCGGCCCGGACGACTCACCCACCGCACCGCCCACGGCGTGAAGCCCGCGAGCTCGAGCGGCGGCTGAGCCATGGAAGAGCTGATCTTCTTCGCCGTCATCATCTTCTTCTCCATTCTCGAGTCCATTGCTCGGAGCAGGAAGTCGAAGGGGGGCGGCGCGGAGGGCCCCCTACCGGATCCTGCGGAGTGGGAGGCCGAGCTTCCCGAACTGGAGCCGAGCGGGTCGCGTCGAGGGCAGGGCGACGTCCGGTCGTACGACGACCTCGAGTCGTACGACGACGCGGTGGAAGGTCCCGTCGGGCCGCCGGCATCCTCCCGGCCGAGACCCTCGTCGGAGACCATGCTGCCCGGCGACTTGCTGGAACAGCTGGAGGCACTCGCCCGCGGGCGGACGATGGAGCGGGAAGAGGCGACGACCATCGACCTGCCCAAGCAGTCCCCGCCGCTTCCCACCCCGGTGGAGCGCACGGAGGTGGGCACCGGGCACGCCTCTACCGATCCCGTGGGGACACACAATCCGTACCGGCCGCCGGGATCGAGAGGACTCGACGGACCCGTGGGTTCGACGGCGCCCATCGGCTCGAGGCCCCCGGTGCGCTCCGGAGCCATCACGCGGCGCCCGGATCACTTCGTCCACCAGTCCCATGCCGGATACGGGACCGACCCGTCCAGCCGTCCCCCGTCGGAGCAGGACGGCCTCGACCCTCTCGCCGAGTACCTCGACGACGACGGCGTCCGGGTGCGAGGTCAGCTCTTCGGCGGGCGGCAGGCCCTACGCCAGGCCTTCATCCTCAAAGAGGTGCTGGGACCGCCCAAGGCGCTGCGCGAGGACGACTCGGTCTTCTAGGCCCTCGCGGGGAGCGGACCCGAACGACAGCGGCGCGGACCGACTCCTCGTCGCTCCGCGCCGCTTCTTCCGTCCAAGGCGGAACCCCGTCTTCGGCGATCGCTCTACATTTCGCCTCGAGCCATCTTCCGCAGGACCGTCTGCAGGATGCCGCCGTTCACGTAGTACGACACGTCCACGTCGGAATCGAGTCGGGCGATGGTCTCGAATGTCGTCTTCGTACCGTCCTCGGCCGTGGCTGTCACCTCGATGGTGCATCCCGGCTCGAGGCCGTCTGCGATCCCGACCACGTCGAAGGTTTCCCGGCCGTCGAGGCCGAGGGACCGCGGGCTCTCGCCCTCCTTGAACTGCAGCGGGAGCACACCCATACCGACCAGGTTGCTTCGGTGGATCCGCTCGTAGCTCTCGGCGATGACCGCCTTCACCCCGAGGAGGATGGTGCCCTTCGCCGCCCAGTCTCGGGAGCTTCCGGTGCCGTACTCTTTTCCGGCGAGGACCACGAGGGGAGTGCCGGCCTTCTGGTACTTCATGGAGGCGTCGTAGATGGGCATCTCCTCACCGGTGGGGAAGTGGATGGTATACCCACCTTCCTTGCCGTCGAGGAGGAGGTTCTTGATGCGGACGTTGCCGAAGGTGCCGCGCATCATGACCTCGTGGTTGCCCCGGCGTGAGCCGAAGGAGTTGAAGTCACGGGGCTTAACGCCCCGCTCCTGGAGGTAGCGTCCCGCGGGCTCGTGCTTCGGGATGGCGCCGGCCGGTGAAATGTGGTCGGTGGTCACCGACTGGCCGAGCTGCACGAGGACTCGCGCGCCGTGGATGTCCTGCGCGGACGGAGTCTCCTCGGTCATCCCCTCGAAGAAGGGGGGGAGCCGGACGTACGTCGACTCGTCAGACCACTCGTACAGGGCGCTCTCCTCGGGGATGGGGAGAGCCTGCCAGTTCTCGTCGCCCTCGTTCACTTCGCCGTAGCGTTCGATGAACATCTCGGGCTTGAGGGAGGTGCGGATGGTCTCCTTGATTTCCTCTGGCTCGGGCCAGATGTCGGCGAGGAAGACGGGCTTGCCGGCACTCCCGTGGCCCAGCGGCTCGTTGTACAGGTCGATGTCGATCCGCCCGGCCAACGCGTACGCCACCACCAGGACAGGAGAGGCGAGGTAGTTGGCCCGCACCAGCGGATGGATCCGCGCCTCGAAGTTGCGGTTGCCCGAGAGGACCGACGCCACCACCAGGCCGTTCTCATCGATGGCCTTGTGGATGGTCTCCGGAAGCGGACCCGAGTTGCCGATGCACGTGGTGCATCCGTACCCGACCACGTCGAAGTGGAGCTTCTCCAGATAGGGGAGCAGGCCAGACTGCTCCAGGTAGTCCGTCACCACCTTGCTTCCCGGAGCCATGGACGTCTTCACCCACGGCTTCACGTCGAGTCCCTTCTCGACGGCCTTCTTGGCCAGCAAGGCAGCGCCCACCATGACCGACGGGTTCGACGTGTTCGTGCACGAGGTGATGGCGGCGATGACGATGGTGCCGTCGGTGATCTCGCACGTCCCGCCTTCCATTTCGACCTCCACGCACCGCGCGTCCGCCGACGGGGCGACTTGGACCGACGTGCTTCCTCCTTCACCCGCCCAGCTGTCCGACGTACGCGAGCCGGAGCCCGTCGCCGAAGGCAGCTCGAAGCCCGACGGTACCAGGTTCGGGAGGTCCTTTTCGAACTGGCTCACCATGTCGGCCATGCGGATCCGGTCCTGGGGGCGCTTGGGCCCGGCCAGGCTCGGCTCCACCGTCGACAGATCGAGCTCCAGACTCGACGTGAACTCGGGGTCGGGGGTGTCGTCGGTTCGAAAGAGGTCCAGCTCCTTCGAGATCCGTTCCACGCGTTCGACGAGCTTGGCGTCGCGTCCGGTTCCGCGGAGGTACGCCAGCGTCGAATCGTCGACGGGAAAGAAGCCGATGGTGGCCCCGTACTCCGGCGACATGTTGGCTAGGGTCGCCTTGTCGGGGAGGGTGAGGTTGCTCAGTCCGGCGCCGTAGTACTCCACGAAGCGCCCGACGACCCCGTGCTCACGCAGCATCTCCGTGACGCGGAGCACCAGGTCGGTGGCCGTGGCTCCCTCGGGGAGGACCCCGGTGAGCTTCATGCCGACGACTTCGGGGAGAAGCATGTAGTACGGCTGGCCGAGGACCACCGCCTCGGCTTCGATTCCGCCGACGCCCCATCCCACGACACCGAGGCCGTTGATCATGGTGGTGTGGGAGTCGGTCCCCACCAGCGTGTCGGGGAAGGCGACGTTGGTCCCGCCGATGGTCCGGCGGTGCACCACCGAGGCCAGGTACTCCAGGTTGACCTGGTGCACGATCCCCGTGCCCGGAGGGACGACCGAGAAGTTGTCGAAGGCCTCCTGCGCACACCGTAGGAGGGCGTAGCGCTCATGGTTACGCTCGAACTCGCGCTCGACGTTGAGTCGGTAGGCCTCGGGAGTGCCGAAGTAGTCCACCTGCACCGAGTGATCGATGACCAGGTCGGCGGGCACCACCGGATTGATGCGAGCCGGGTCGCCGCCCAGTGCCTTGATCCCGTCCCGCATCGCCGCCAGATCCACCACGGCGGGGACGCCGGTGAAGTCCTGCAGAACGACCCGTGAGGGCATGAACGGCACGTCGGCCCCCGAGTTGGTGGGGCTCCACTTCGTCACCGCCTCGACGTGGCTCTGGGCCACGTACTCGCCGCCGGCGTGCCGAAGGACGTTCTCCAGCAACACCCGGATGGAAAACGGAAGGCGGTCGAGGTTGTCGACCACTCCTTCGTCCGCCAGGCGGGAAAGCTTGAAGAAGGAGGTCGATCCCTCGGAGAGGTCGACGGAGGTGAGAGCGCCGAAGGGGTCGTTGAGTTGGTTCGCCACGCTGGCTCCCGGATATGTCGGACGGCTTTACTTCGCTCGGTCGATAGACCTTCAAGATCGTCAATAGGGGCGGCCGTGTCAGGGGGCTCGTCCGCCGCCCCCGATCTGTTGCCGTGGCACCGTCGAACGGTCGACGAGCGCCGCTTGCCCCAACCGACCGGCCGGGGCATGGTAGCCGCCCCCAATCCACCGCCGTTTCCCCGGAGTCCTCGTGACCAGGTCGTACGTGAAGTCTGCCGCGATGCTGTACCTCGCCTTCCTCCTGCTTCCCCTCTCGGCCCATGCGTTCCAGGAGGAGCCGGGGGAGGAGGAGGCGCCGAGGAGCTACGCCGACGTCGTTACGGCGGAGGCCGTCACCGATGAGGGCCTCTTCGACGTCCACACGGTGGGGGAGTCGCTCTTCTTCGAGATCCCCGACTCGCTGCTGGGGCGGGACATGTTGCTCGTCTCCCGCA
>CALJKZ010000233.1 GCA_937983085.1 uncultured Gemmatimonadales bacterium | reverse complement strand
CTACAACCACTTCGTCGGCAAGCTGAACCTGGTGAGTGGGGAGCTCGAGGGCTTCTCCAGCGAGTTCATCGGCACGCTGGCGCGCGAAGGTCAGGTGTAGTCGCATGGGCACGCACGCGGAGAGTGGCGGGACGCCATGAGCTCGCTGGGATCGCACCGGAGAGGTGGACGAGGCCGGAGCCGATCGGATCTGCCCCTGAACGCCGAGATCAACGTCACGAGCCTGGTGGACGTCGCCTTCACGCTGCTCGTCATCTTCATCATCACCGCGCCCATCCTGCAGGGCGGGATCGAGGTGGCCATCCCGAGAGCGGAGGTGCCGCCCCTCACGTCCCAGGAGTCGCCCTTCTTCATCACCGTCATGCGCGACGGACAGATCATGATGGAGGAGACGCCCGTGACCCTGGACGAACTGGAGGCGGGACTGCCCCAGCTCCTTTCCACGGGTGAGATCGAGCGGGTGTTCATCCGCGCCGATTCGCTGGCGCCGTACGGGCCCGTCCTCAAGACCATGGCCATTGCGGTGAACAGCGGCGTGAATTGGTCGGTGGTGGCCGAGCCCTTCACCCCGTCACGCTGATGCGTCGCCGTCGCCTCGACCCGTTCGATCGTCGTTCCATGGCGCTGTCGGCCGCGTTCCACGCCGCCCTCTTCGCTCTGGTGTGGGCGAGCACGCTCTACGAGCCGCAACAGATCGAGTTCCTGACGTACGAGATCGAGCTCGTCTCCCCCAATCCTCCTGCCCAGCAGGAGGAAGAGGTCGAGTTCCAACGGCCCGCCGAGGAGTTGGTGGTGGAGCGCCCCGAGCCCGATCCGCTCCCGCCCGAGCCCGAGGTGGAGGAGATCGTTCCGGTGGACGATCCCGAACCCGAGCCCGAGCCGGTCCGGGAGGAGCCGCCTGCCGAGGAGCCGCCGCCGGACGTGGCCGACGAGCCGGTCGTGACGCAGACCCCGGATCCGCCGGAAGAGGAGCCCGAGGTGACCGGCGAGGCCCTCAACGTCCGCATCGAGGGGCTCCGGCGTGACTATCCCCAGTACTACAACAACATCATCCGGCAGATTCAGCGGTGCTTCCGCTGGAGAGACGGCGGAAGCTGGCAGACCACGGTGTTCTTCTACATCGACCGGGAGGGTCAGGCCGAGGATGTGGATTGGGTCACCCGCTCGGGGAACGCGGCCTTCGACATCGAAGCCTTGGGCGCCGTGGAGTGCGCGGGCGGTCGCTTCGGACCTCTTCCCGACGATCTGCCGTATGACCGTTTCCCGGTTCGGTTCAGCTTCCGACCCATGGGGGCGCCTCAACTGATCCTGCCGTGGGATGCCGCGGGGTTGCTCCGTGGCCACTGACGCCGCTGAAGGCGGCATGATGATCGCGACACCAATGACACCGACGATGGCCAACGAGACGACCGTGAACGAGACGAGGGTGATGCGACGTGCAGGGTGGGGTGATCGAGCGGGACGAAGGGTTCCCGCAGGTGGGGGCTTTCCCTCCTTCGCGGTCATGGCCCTGGTGGCGGCGCTTGCCGCAGCCGGGTTTCTGGCGCCCACCGCGGTCGCGGCTCAGGACGAGCTTCCCGGCGTGGAGCTCGGGCTGGTGTACGCCAACAGCTACCGGCCGGCGCTTGCCGTCCAGCCGTTCACGGGATCCTTCGGTGGAGAGGCCGTCGCCGCACAGGTGGAAGCCATCGTCGGCCGGGACCTCCGCTACTCCGACCGCTTCGAGGTCATGGACTCGCTTCCCGCGGGGCTCGTAGGCTCCGAGGTCGACTATTCGCTCTGGGACCGGCTCGGGGCCGTCTGGCTGGTGACCGGAGAGGTGGAGGGGACCGGCAGCGGGTACGTGCTGGCCCTGGAGCTCCACGACGTCGTCTACGGGGAGGTTCGGGAGCGTGCTCGCTTCTCGCTGCCCAACGCCATGGACGCCGACTTCCGCATGTCGGTCCATCGCACCTCCGATGAGATCGTGACGTGGGCCACCGGCGATCCGGGCATGGCGGCGAGCCGCATCGTCTTCACCATGTCCAACAGCCAGGGCGGCAAGGAGGTCTACGTCATCGACTCCGACGGCGAGAACCTCCGCCAGGTCACCAGCTACGGTGATCTCGTCGAGTCGCCGACATGGTCGCCCGATGCGCGCCGGGTTGCGTTCACGTCGTGGAAGACGGGCGTACCCCGCATCTACGAGGTCGACCTCTACGGGGGCAGCGAGCGGATGCTGCCGGCGGTTCGCGGGGAGGGGGACTACATCTCACCCACGTACCACCCTGACGGCGACGTCCTCGCCTTCTCCGTACTGGGGAGCAACGCACAGAGCGGAATCTTCACCTACGACATGCAGCGGGACTGCTGCCTTTCGTACCTGTCCGGCGGTCCCTGGTACGACCTGTCGCCCACGTACTCGCCTGACGGCCGCTGGCTGGCCTTCAACACGCTGCGCTTCGGTACCGCGGTCCCCCAGGTCATGATGATGCCCTCCGAAGGAGGCTCCGCCGAGACCCTGTCACCCTACGAGTACGGGAGCGGGGGTTTCTACGCGGCGCCCGACTGGTCACCCGTCGGTGACCTCGTAGCCTTCCACGGCCGGATCGACCGGAGTGGGCGCTATCACATTCTCGTGGCCAACCTCGAGGACGGCGGGCGGGTGCTTCGCCAGCTCACGTCGGAGGGCAACAACGAAGCGCCGAGCTGGGCGCCGGATGGACGTCACCTCGTCTTCGTGGGTGAGCGACGCTGGGGTCACGGACTCATGGTGGTTGACATCGCCACGGGCAACGTCCGTGCTCTACTCGCCGGTCAGCGCGTGGGCCTTCCCGACTGGTCGCCGGCCCTTCCACCGACGTAGGCAGGGCTCGTCGACGGGAGGGCCGACGTCTCTCCCACGGTGCCAGCCCCTCATGGACGGGGGCGAGTCCTCCGGCAGACAGGAACGTTTGTTTACAGCAGGGACCCCGGACCACCCCCTCGGTCCACCGAAACCGTTGCGCCGCCAGGGATTTGGACCTATATGACAGGGGCTTTGCAGGTGGCCAAAGAGCATTACTTTCTTGTGTCGTAAAAGCGTGGCCCCCACACGCGATTGGTAGCAGGTACTATCCACTCGTTCGCTCAACCCAGGAGTTGGGATGATCCTCCGCCGCTTCTTCGTCACAGTTTTCGCCGCCACGCTTCTGGTGGGCGCGTGCGGGGGTGACCCGCCGCCGCCGCCGCCGCCGCCGCCGGGTCCGGACATGGACTCGCTCCAGCGGTACAACGACTCCGTTGCCGCAGCCGCCGAGGAGGCCCGTCGCCGCGCCGCCGAGGCCGAAGCTGCCCGTCGCGCCGAGGAGGCCCGTCAGCGGGCCATCCGTGAGGCCCGTGAGACGCTCATGGAGATGGTCAACTTCGCCTACGACGAGTCGGAGATCGAGCCCGAGGCCGCGGAGATCCTCCGTGCCAAGGTCGCCATCCTCCGGTCGAGCCCGCAGGTGCAGCTCCGCATCGAGGGCCATGCCGACGAGCGTGGCTCGACGGAGTACAACTTGGCTCTGGGCAACCGCCGCGCCGAGTCGGTGCGCCAGTTCCTGACGGGCTTCGGCCTGGCGGAGAACCGGTTCT
>CALJKZ010000232.1 GCA_937983085.1 uncultured Gemmatimonadales bacterium | reverse complement strand
GCACCGCCGGACCCCCTGGTGCGCCGCGCGGGGCGAGCCGGCGGCGCCGGAGCGCCCATGGGGTTGGAGACACGCTTCCCGTGCCACTTATTCCGCCCACAGGGCGAGGTCAGTGTTCTCGCGACTCAATACTTCGCCCCGATGCCCAATGGGTCGTCAACCCCGCACTCGGGGCACTTGACCGTCTCCTGCTCCCGGGGGAACTGGTCGACGTCGCTCCAGCCGCAGCACTCGCACTCCGTCTCGCGCCAGACCTCAGCCTTGGACTCGGGGACGGCGGTGCCGCGGCTCTTGCTGATCTTTTCCTCCTCCTTGCCGGGGAACTTGATATTCAGGAAGGCGTTGGCGACGACGTTGGCCGGGAGCTGATAGAAGCCCTTCTCCTTCGGCTTGGTGTAGTTGCTCCCGCGGGAAGCGATCTCCTCGGCGGTGAACTGGGTGCCGAGGAGCATCGACGGCCAGATGAGGGCGTGAAAAACGATGTTGTCCTCCCCGATGAAGTGGATGATCTGGCAGTCGGGGTTCTGCCACCACTCCCGGTACTTCTGCCAGTCGCCGTCGAGCTGCTGGCAGAGGGCGGCGGTGAAGCTGACGTAAGCGATCGGCGCGTCGAACCAGACGTAAAGCACCTTGCCCTTCGCATCGGGGTCATCCAGCGGGACCGGGACGCCCCACTCCAGATCGCGGGTCATCGCCCGCTCCGGCAGGCCGCTGCGGATGGAGCCGAGGGCGAAGTTGGTGACGATGGGCCGCCAGTCGAGGGAGACGAGGCTGAACCAGTCAGCGAGCATCCCCTGGAACTTGTCGAGCTGGAGGTACCAGTGGGTGGTGCTGCGTTTCTCCGGCGTGGAGTTGGTGACGGTGCTGATCGGATTGATGAGCTTGAGCGGGTCGATGCTGTTGCCGCACTGCTCGCACTGATCGCCAAGGGCCTTGGGGTAGTTGCAGGGTTTTCCGTCGGGCAGCTTGTGGTAACAGGTGCCGGTGACGTAGCGATCGGGGAGGAATTTTTTCGCCTGGGTGTCGTAAAGCTGCTCGGTGGTTCGCTTCACGAAGTGGCCGTTCTTGTGAATGATGGCGAAGAATTCCTGGCTGAGCTTGTTGTGCAGGTCGACGAAGTCGGGCTGGTGGGTGCCGCCGTAGATGTCGAAGTGGATGCCGAGGCCCTCGAAGTCGGCGGCTTGGCGCTGGTTATACCGGCCGGAAAGCTCGGCGGGGGTGGTGTTCTCTTTGCGGGCGGAGATTTCGATGGCCACGCCGTTGTCGTCGCTGCCGCATATGAAGCGGACTTCGTCGCCGCGCGAGCGGAGGTAGCGGACGAAGATGTCCGCGGGCAGGTAGGCGCCGGTCACGTGCCCGACGTGCAGGCGGCCGTTGGAGTAGGGCAGTGCGGCGGTGACGAGGAAGCGGCGTTTGGGCATGAGGGCTCCAGTGGTGCGTTGGGGCGGATTCTACGGATCGTGCGGGCATCCGCAAAGTCAGTCGTTGCCCGCGGGCGGGGCGGGGCGCTGATCGTTCCAGTTGACTAGGTATTCGATATAGGCCGACGGGTCGGGTTCGAATTCCAGGGTGTGGTGGCCTTCGGGGTACATGGTGATCTGCCGGTCGGGCGAGGGCAGATCGCGGAGCCAGCCGCTGGTGCGGTCGTTGTGGATGATGCGATCGCGGCCGGCAAGGAGGAGATGTACGGGGCCTCGGTACGCCGAGGTGATAAGGCGCGGGGTGTAGCGATCCAGCCGGCGCGAGATGAGAAGGAACCCGGCGGTGACCTGTTCGAGCTTGAGCTTGTCGTCGTTGACGTAGCGGATGCGCTCGGGGTTGGCGGCGAAGAGTTCGGAGACGTTCAGCGGGATGTCGTAGCTGCGATAGCGGTCGTTGACGATGGACAGGGCGACGCGGATCTTCTCGGTGGCGGAGGCGTCAACATTGGGAAAGAGCCCGGGACCGACGAGGGACATCGAGGCGATGCGTTCGGGGGACTCGATGGCCAGGGCGACGCAAAGCTTGCCCCCCCAGCTGATGCCGACGAGATGGGCGGCCGGATGGCCCGAGGCGGTGGTGACGGCGCTGAGGCACTCCTTGGCGTCGTCGAGGGGGCGGTCCAGGGAGGGGCTGTGGCCGCGCTGGTCGCGATTGAGGCCGCTCCCGCGGCGGTCGGGCATGAGGACAGTGAAGCCCATCTCGGCGAGGCGTGCGCCGGAGGCTTCATACCAGCCGCCGTGGGACTGGATGCCGTGGAAGTAGAGGATGGCGCCGCGCGGTTCCGGCGGACGCCACCAGCGGACGGCGGCGCGGTAGCCGTCGGAGAACTCAATCGTCTCGATGCAGGGCTGGAGCATACCTAGAACGTAAGGGCGAATTCCCGGGGCTTCAAAGTTCTGGCGATTCCTCCGTCAAAGGCGGCGGCGAGAGCAGGGCCTTGGTGGCGTCAAGTTGCTTATGGCCGCCGACGAGGACGAGGACGTCGCCGGCTTCAAAGCGGAGATCGGGCGAGGGGTTGGTCTGCGGTCGGCCGTTGCGGACGACGGCGATGATGGTGACGCCGGTCTCGGCGCGGAGGTTGAGTTCGCGGATGGTCTTTCCGCACGACGGGCTCTCGTTCTCGAGCATGTAGGTCTGCGTGGCGGTGGCTTCGAGCAGGCTGAGCAGATCGGAGCGCTGGGCCCCGGTGGCGGGGCGGCCGCGGAGCATGCCGTAGCCGCCGGCGCGGATCATGGTGACCTGGGCCTCGATGACGTTGTCGGGGATGCCGAAATGCTTGAGCACGTGGGCGAAGATTTCAATCGACGTTTCGAACTCTTCGGGGATGACCTGATGGGCGCCGAGGCGGTAGAGGTGCTCCAGCTCGGCGATGTAGCGCGTTCGGGCGAGGACGTAGAGATCCGGGCGCTGCGACCGGGCCTGGGCGACGATGCGGCGCGTGGCTTCCTGATCGTTGATGGCGATGACCATGGCGCGGGCCGTCTGCAGACCGGCGTGGCTGAGAATGGTCTGGCGGGCCGCGTCGCCGACGAGGATGTGGTGCCCGGCACGTTGGGCGGACTGGGCGAGGCCGTTGTTCATTTCGATGACGCAGAAAGGGATGTTGGTGGCGGTGAGGACCTTGGCGAGATTCTGTCCGTTGAGCCCGAAGCCCACGATGATGACGTGGTCGGCGAGTCCGTGCTTTTCGGCGTCGTCGGCGCTGGGCGCGGTTTTTTCGCCGGTGAGGGCGCGATGGACGGTCATGGAGGCGCGGCCGGCCATGGGGAAGGTCATGGCGCCGATCATCATGGTGCCGACGATGAGGGCGGTGAGTTGGTCCAGCAGCCCGCCGGAGAGAATG
>CALJKZ010000231.1 GCA_937983085.1 uncultured Gemmatimonadales bacterium | reverse complement strand
GCATGCCGGAGGTGATCACCGTCCGGATCTTGTTCATCGCGACTTCGTAGTTGCGGGTCGGCACGCCGTCCATCCGCCGCAGATAGATCGGAACGCCTTCTGCGTCGGCGATTACGAAGGCGAGATTCCACCCCTGTCGGCGGGCCTCGGCTTCGGCCGCATCCATGGCTTGCTTGGCCTCGTCGAGCGTGATCCGTGGCGCCGGCGGCGTTCGCGGCTGCTGCGCGTGCGCCGGGGTGACGATGGCCGCGAAGAGCAGCGTGGCGATTCCAGCCGGTATTCCGATCCTCATGATGACTCTCTGGTCGCGAGGTGAGGGATCCTGTTTGTCTCCGAGAAGGTATACCCAGCATGCCCGCCGTGCCGGGAATCATGCTGGACCCCGGCCGCTGGCCGGCCGGGCGGTGGCGCGGTAAGCTTCCCCGCGCCACACGCCACCTTCCGGAGCCTGCATGCGCCGCGCCTTCCTTGCCATTGCCGCAGTCGGCACCCTTTCCGGGTGCGCCCTGCTTAACTCGCTCGGCTCGATGGCCGATCCGCCAGTGCTGCGGGTGGCGACGTACAACATCCGCCACGGCCGAGGGATGGACGACCGGGTGGCGCTGGAGCGCACCGCCACGGCGATCCGGATGCTCGACGCCGACATTGTCGCGCTGCAGGAGGTCGACCGCCGAGTGAACCGGTCGGGCGGCGTCGACCAGGCCGACATGTTGGCCGGGCTGCTGGGCACCGATCACGAGTTCGGCGCCTTCTTCGATTACGACGGCGGCCAGTACGGCATGGCCATCCTTTCCAGGCACCGGATCGTCGGTGTGCAGCGGGTCCGGCTGCCGGCGGGCGAGGAGCCGCGCATCGCGCTCTCGGTCAGTGTTGAGTTGCCCGGGAACGACACCGTCACGGTGGTGAACGTCCACTTCGACTGGATCGGCAACGACGCGGCACGCTACCAGCAGGCGCGCGAGGTGGCGGCCCACGTCGACACGCTCACCTATCCGTGGCTGCTGGTTGGGGACTTCAACGACCAGCCGGGGTCGCGCACCCTGCGGCTGTTCGACAACCGGGCCGTCCGCGCGGCGCCGCCGGTTGACTCCGCGGCCACCTTCCCGTCCCGCAACCCCGACCGCGAAATCGACCACGTCTATGCGTCGTCGCGCGCGGCGTGGGAGATTCGCGGTGTGGAGGTGGTCGTCGACTCGGTGACCAGCGATCATCGGCCGGTGGTGGCGACGGTGCGGAGGCGGGTGATCTGAGGCGGGAATCCTCGGGGCGAGCGGTGGTTGTGCCGGTCGACTAGTAAAAACACTAGGAAGTGCGCGAGACGGGCCCCTCATCGCCCTCGACTAGGTCGCGTCCCGGCGCTGGCGGGGAGAGCGGGCGGGCACTATCGTAGCGTGGATCCCGGATGGACTTGGCGAGCCCCCTGCTCAGAGTGCGTGGTGCCCTTCACTGCTACCACTAACAGCCCAGTGAGTTGAAAGCGCCCTCGTGTGGTGGAGCTGGGGCGCGGTTTGTGTTTGACGGTGCTGGCAGGGTTGGCGAGTTAGACTGCGGCCAGTCGGCGAGCGTGGCCGTGGCCAAAGGGCTCCGACCCCGATGCTCGCAGTGCGGGCGAACTAGGCTGCGAGAGGATGAGGCGTCTCTTCGGGTCCAGTACATGTTAGAGTGCGTTTGCCGAGGAACGATGCGAACACTCCTTGTGTCTGTATTAGTCGGTACAGGTGTGGTCCTCGTGCCTGGCCTACGAGCGCAGGAGACCCCCGCTACGAGCACGGTATCGGGCCGGCTCTTCGATACAACGACAAACCTCCCAATCTTGCGAGGATGGATCTGCGAGAGCTATCCGCCGACACGCGTACCCGCGATTGGGAACTGCGGACAGACAGACACTTTCGGTCGCTTCTCTGTCGGCAAGCTGCAGGTAGGACCGCTGGATCTCTGGGTCACCTGCAATTCTGAGAGTCGCCGATTTGATTCGCCGGTGATGGCACGGGTAGTCTTGCACGTAGAAGTGCGGCGCGGTGGTTCTGACCTTGGTCGCATCGATGTCGACGGCACCCATTGCGACCAACGGCCGCTGATATACCGCGTAGGAGAATTCGTCGGCTATTACAGTAGTGGATTTGAATCCAGCAGGTTCCGGTGGAGCGCCGATTCGACGCTTCGGATCTGGGTAACAGGACCGTGGGAGACGGTTCACCGCAGCTCGATTCGATGGCCACCCTCTACCAGGGAGAATCCCCAGCCATGTGTTCTCGTGCGGTGGTACGGGACACTTGCTGGTCCCGGTCAGTACGGACACCTCGGAGCGTCAGACTATCTCTTCACCTTCGATCGTGTTGCGGAGGTCAGTGAGGCTCCTCGGGTAGCGTGCTCCGAGTGAGCGCACTCTAACGCGCGCTTGCTGCGGGCGGGGCCATGTGCCTCGGCCAGCGCGCCATGGATTCGTTGAGGCACCCGCGGACCTCGGCGGGCCCCGCTGCAGAAGCGCAGGTCGTTAGAGAGCACGAGCCGAACGAGCAAGAGGCGTGATGATAGTTCTGTATTCGGGCACTGGCGCTGGCGACTTTGACGCTTCTGGCCCCTCAGTCACTGCGTCAGAGACGCGAGCGTACCTCAACAAGGCTCAATCACTGCTCCTCGCTCGTGGACGAGCCGAAGCCGCTAAGCTGTGTCGCAGCCTTCCCTTTGGCTTGCGCCGCTCATGGAACGTGTTCAACGACGACTTCCATATACTGATCGCAGTAGTGTCGCTCAAGGACTATGAAGCCATGCGCCACCTCGGCGAGTCCCGGGAGGGAAGGCAAATCTTCAAGGACATCGCATCAGCGGTGTCTGAGATTGGGCCGTTCGTCCGTTTCGTCGCCATTGAACTGGCAGATGCGCCGGCCGTTGAACGAACTCCGGAGGAAACGAGCCGAGCACTCACCCAAAGGGAGATCGATTGGGTCGCTCGCCACTACATCGGAGTGAACGCCGGATATCTAGGTGATTTCAGCTACAGAACGCACGAGGAGTTCTACGCTGATCTTGGTTTGGACATCACCCCGAATGACTATCCGGGAACCACCCGGGCTAGGTTCGAGCAAATCCTTTTCGAGAGTCCGCTGACGATCCAGGCGACGATTCTCGAGGGGGTCTTGTCGAAGTACCCTGAGGGATCCTCTGAGTTGCGCACCGCTGAGGCCGTGGCCAGGATCCGCGGGTTTGTCGCGCGGCTGGGTGGAACGCGTCCCGTTGCGCCGGCCCATCCGACGCTCACAAGTGCGGTTGTGGAGCGCGCGCTAGACGATGCCGAACGGCTCATCGGGGGGCCTGGCGCGATCAGTGCCGTTGATCGCATGCACACAGCCCTGCACGGCTACCTCCTGCAGGTATGCACTGACGCTGGCGTAAAGGTGGACCGGGACGCCTCTCTTGCGCTCCTGCTGAAGACGATTCGGGAGCAACACCCCCACTTTCAGGCCGTCGGTGGCGGTCGAGAGCACGACGTGACACGAATACTTAAAGGCCTCGGTAGCATGGTGGATGCGCTCAGTCCCATCCGCAACAACGCGAGCGTAGCACACCCGAATGAAGACCTACTTGAAGAGCCGGAGGCCATGCTGACGATCAACATGGTTCGCGCCATCCTCCACTATGTCGATTCACGCCTTCGGTGAAGAGCTCTCTAACAGGTGTTTGCTGCGGTCAGGGCCACGTTGGAGCGGCCGGCCAGCCATGATCTTATGAGGTACGGGCCGGCCGCCCCTGGCCCTACCGCAGAAACACGCACGTTATGGGCATCACAACGATCCACGCGGAGTGCTAGTTGTCCAACGACCGTATCATGCTGGACGAGACCCTGGCGCAGCTTCGGAGTACGCGGGCGAGCGAGCGCTCAGAGTCTGGCTTTCTTGAACTATTCGCCGCTGAGCAGGTTCTAAAGGACTTCGACTTCTCCGCCGACGAGCTGGAGTCCGGCCTCGTAGGAGATGGCGGAGACGGTGGCATCGATGCCATCTATCTGCTCGCAAATGGCGAACTCGTGCAGGACGATACGGATCTGTCTTCACTCAGGCGGGAAGTCCCTCTCGAGCTGATCCTGATCCAGGCGAAGTCCTCTGGAGGATTTGCAGAGACGCCTATTGAGCGCTTCCTGACGTTCAGCGACGACATCTTTGATCTCGGAAAGCCCATCAGCACGCTTAGAGGGGTGTACAACCCGCCCCTGCTGAGCGCCATCGAACGGTTCCGCGATACCTATCGAACTTTAGCCGCGCGCTTCCCGGTACTCCGTATTCGTTTCATCTACGTTTCGAAGGGCGATACCCCCGATCCGATGGTGGTTCGCAAGGCCGACAAGGTCCAAGAGGCTGTTCGCTCACGCTTCTCTTCTGTCGACGTGAGCTTTGAGTTCATTGGCGCTCGCGAGCTTCTTGCATCCGCCCGCCGGCTTCCAACACGCACTTTCACGTTGGCACTAGCGGAGAACCCTGTCTCCTCGTCTGGCCAAGGCGGCTTTGTCTGTCTCGTACATCTCAAGGACTATTTTGCGTTCATCTCGGATGAACGCGGTCACTTGCGCCGCCAAATGTTCGACGCAAATGTACGCGACTATCAAGGCAGTACAGCTGTCAATGAAGAAATTCGCTCTACGCTGGCCGGCGGGGGACCCGAAGATTTCTGGTGGCTCAACAACGGCGTCTCTGTCATCGCCACGCGCGCTTCGTTGAGTGCGAAAGCGTTGACAATCGAGGACCCCCAAATTGTCAATGGTCTTCAGACCTCACAGGAACTCTACGAGTACTTCCGCACCGCGAACACATCGGGCGATCAGAGAAAGCTCCTCGTTCGCGTCATCGTGCCGACAGATGGCGCTAGTCGCGATCGAGTCATCAAGGCTACAAATAGCCAGACAGCTGTCCAACCCGCATCGTTACGTGCCACAGACAAGATTCATCGTGACATCGAAGAGTACCTGAAGCCCCGCGGCCTCTACTACGACCGACGGAAGAACTACTACCGCAACGAAGGGAAGCCGCTCGACTCGATTATCGGCATTCCGCACCTTGGTCAGGCAGTCATGGCGGTTGTACTGGCTAGGCCGGACGAGGCGCGCGCGCGACCATCGTCGCTCCTCAAAGACGACGCGAACTATGCGCGAGTATTCACCGAGTCCTATCCAATCGCGCTCTACCACGTGGTGGCTAAGGTGATGAAGCGGGTCGAGATGATTCTGCGTTCCGACAAGCTTCCGATTCCTACGCGCGAGGTGAACAACCTCCGCTTTTACGTCGCAATGCAAGCCACGTATCACGTACTCGACACGTGGCGCCCGAATCCAGCTGTGATCGCAAGACTAGACCCGGATTCCGTCTCACCTGAGGTTGTGATCCTAGCACTCGGTCAGGTTCTGAGTGCGTATCTCGATTTGGGTGGTACGGACCAGGTTGCCAAGGGTCCGAGTCTGCTTTCTCGGCTTGCGTCTGAGTTCCCAACACGGCCCAAGGTACTCCCGTCTGGGCCCGCAAGCACATAACGATGCTTGCTGCCGACGAGCGCAGCTACGGTAGCCGTTGTGGGGTCGCCGCTCCACTATATGGACGGACTGGAGCGGCCCCACAGCCGTTTCATATGTGAGCGCTCGCAGCAGAAGCAGACGGTCGTTTGAGCGACGGAGAGCGGAGCAATGCAACAGGGGATGAACATCTTCGTCGACGCGAATGTGTTGCTCGGGTTCTACGCGTTATCGCCAGCTGACCTTGAAGAACTCCGGAAGCTGATCGCTCTGATCAAGAGCAAGAAGATCGTATTGTGGATGCCAATGCAGGCGCTTGACGAATGCCGTCGCAATCGCCCAAAGGTCGTCGCGGATGCCAGGAGGGTTCTTGCGGAGGCACGGATTGGCGCAACCCTTCCCGCGATCGCGAGTGGACTGCCGGAACGAACTACCGCTCAGGATGCGCTGAAGACGGCGTACACCGCGCATGCCGCACTTGTGGCGGCGCTTGACGAGAAGATTGCGACGAACTCACTCGAGGCAGATCTGGTTATCGCCGAGCTTCTTGCACTTGCCGCGGATCTGGAGACAGACAGTCTCATTCAATGTGCACGTGATCGCAGGGACCTTCGGCGCCCGCCAGGGAAAGGAACCTCACTCGGTGACGCGCTCAACTGGGAAGCGCTCCTTCGCGACGTGCCAGATGGGGAAGACCTCTATCTAGTCACTGAAGATCCCGACTTCCGCAGTCCTCTCCACGAGAATGAGCTGCATGAGTATGTGGCAGACGAGTGGCGGAGGCGGAAAGGGGCAGAGGCAATCCTGTTTCGATCTCTTGGCGCACTTGCCCGCAAGCACTATCCATCGATTGAGCTCGCGAGTGACGTGCCGAAGCTTGAGGACATCCAGGCCCTTGAGACTAGCGCAACGTTTGCCGAAACACACTCGGTTGTCGCTCGTCTCCAGCGCTACGATCTGTTCACGCCAGAACAAGCACACCTACTCATCCGCGCTGCGGCAGAGAACTCACAAGTTCTCTGGATTGCACGCGACGGCGACGTCTTTGCTCTACTGAAGCGGGTGATAGATGCCCACCGCACGGTACTCGATCCCGGTGCGGTGTCGCGACTGGAGGCGGAGATGTATCCTCTAGCTTCCAGCAATGACGGAGACGACGAACCGCTGTTCTAGCACGCACTCTAACACGCGCTTGCTGCGGTCGGGGCCAGACGCGCGGTAGATTCCTTGAGCCACGCGCGGGCCTCGGCGGGCCCCGCCGCAGAAGCGCAGGGCGTGAACCGTCCCCGCCCTGACCCCCTGATCGCCCCTGCGCCCCCGCCCGTTCGGCGGTACCATTGAGGGGACATCCACCGGAGCCCCCCCGGCATGCCGCACCCCCCGACCGACGTCACCGTGGCGGGAATCCCGCCTCGTCCCTCCCGATTCTCAACTTCTTCACGCCCCGCCCGTAGAGATTCAGGTCGGCGGAACCCCGAGGGATTGACCCCGGGAGCCCCTGGGGGCCAGAACAACCACACGTCTCAGGACCCCGCCGCCCGCTTGCGCGGGGGCTGGGCGGGCTCAGGACTCACTTCCGACAATCCACCTGCGTCCAATCCGTTCCGCCATGCATCCTCCACGGCGTTGGCCATGACTCCACCACGCGCACTCACCACGAGGCTCGCCATGTCCGCTGCCCGATCCGCCGGGCTCCTGGTTCTCGGACTCCTTCTCGCCGCCTGCGGCGGCAGCGACGCCGAGGCTGCCGGCGACGACACCACCGGGGCCGCCGCGCTCGATGCCGGCTCGTCCCTGGCCCTGCCGGTGGTGGGCGAGGAGGTGATCCGCGGCGACCTCGTCCTCTCGGTCAACGCCACCGGCACCATCAAGAGCGAGGCGCGCGCAGTGGTGGCGGCGGAGACGCAGGGCACCGTCGCCGAGGTGCTGGTGCGCCCCGGCGACCGGGTCGCCCGTGACCAGCCGATCGTGCGGCTCGACACCAAGCCGCTCGAGCTGGCGCTCGCGCGCGCGGAGGCGACGCTCCGCAACGCGCAGGCACGCTACGACACGGAGATCGTCCCCGACTCGGTGGTGAGCGGCCAGCCGCCCTCCGAAGCGCGCCGCGCCTACGCCCGCGCCCAGTCCGGACTCGAGCAGGCCGAAGTGGATGTGCGCGAGGCCAAGCTCAACCTCGAACGCGCGGTGATCCGGGCACCGTTCGCGGGCATCGTCGAGCGCGTGGAAGTGGCGGTGGGCGAGCGGATCAACACCGGCGCCGAGGTGGCCGAGGTGGTCGACCTCACCAATCTCCGCGCGGTGGGCCGCGTGATGGAGCACGACATCCCGCTGCTCGCCTCGGGCGGCGACGCCGAGGTGACCGTCGCCGCGATGCCGGGCGACCCGATCCGCGGCCGGATCGCCGCCGTGCTGCCGATCGTCGACTCCGCCGGCCGCGCCGGCACGGCGCTCGTGCGGATCCGCGGCGACGGCAAGCTGCGCCCCGGGATGTACGTGGACATGCGACTCGAGGCCAACCGGCTCCCCAACCGCACCATCGTCCCGGCGCGCGCGATCGTCGAGCGCGACGGCCGGCCGCTGGTGTTCAAGGTCAGCAACGGCATCGCCGAGTGGGTCTACGTCCAGGCCGGCCGCACCAACGGCCAGCAGACGGAGGTGCTCCCCGATTCGGTGAGCGGCATCGTGCCGCTCTCGCCGGGCGACACCGTGCTGGTGGACGGGCACCTCACGCTGACGCACCAGGCGCCGGTGCGCCTGGTGTCGACGCGCGAGACTGAGCAGTAGGCCGCCGCGATGTCGATTGCCTCGACGGCACTCCGCCGTCCGGTCTCGACCGTGGCCGCCACGCTCGCCCTGGTCCTCCTCGGCGCAGTATCCCTCGGCCGCATGCCGGTGTCGCTCCTCCCCGACGTGGCGCTGCCGGTGCTCACCATCCGCACCATGTATCCCGGTGCGGCGCCCGAAGAGGTGTCGCGCTTCATCTCCGAGCCGATCGAGACGGCGGTGGGCAACACCCCCGGCCTGCTCGAGATCCGTTCCGTGGCGCGCAGCGGCGAGGGCACCACCACGCTCCGGTTCAACTGGGGCACCGACATGGCGCGCGCGGTGCTCACCGTGCGCGAGAACCTCGACAACGCCCGCGCCCAGCTCCCCGAGGGCGCAGAGCGACCGACACTGCTCACCTCCGACCCGGGCGAGCGGCCGATCGCGGTGCTGGCGCTCACCACCGACGGCGACCTGCGCGCCATCGCGCGCACCGCCGAGGACGTCCACAAACGGCGTCTCGAACAGCTGGCCGGCATCGCCTCGGTGGCGGTGGTCGGCGATCCCAAGGACGAGATCCGCGTCGATGTCGATCCGGTCAAGGCACGCGCGCTCGGTCTCACCCCCGACGACATCGCCACCGCGATCGACCGCTCCAACGCCACGGCGCAGGGCGGCACCATCAAGCGGGGGCAGTTCCGCTTCTCGGTGCGCACCCTCGCCGAGCTGCGCGATCCGGTCGAGCTGCGCGACGTGCCGGTCGGCGCCGCTGGCAGCGGCCTCAAGCTGTCGGATGTCGCCACCATCACCCCCGCCTCCGCCGATCCGCGCACCATCGTGCAGCTCGACGGCGAGGCGGCGGTGGGACTGGTGGTCTACAAGGACGCCGGCGCCAACACCGTCGCGGTCACCCGCGAGCTCGAGGCGTCGCTCGACCTGCTGCGCGCCGAGTATCCCGACGTCACAATACGCCTGGTCGCGGCGCAGGCTCAGTTCGTCGAGGACGCGCTCAGCAACCTGTCGCAGGAGATCCTGGTCGGCGGCGCGCTGTCGATCCTGCTGATCCTGCTCTTCCTGCGCGACTGGCGCACGTCGCTCGCCATCGGCCTGATCATCCCGCTCTCGGTGCTGGTGGCGCTCACGCTGCTCCAGCTCCTCGACGTCACCATCAACATCCTCTCGCTCGGCGGCATGGCGCTCGCCGTGGGCATCCTGGTCGACAACGCCATCGTGGTGGCGGAGGCCAGCGGCCGATTGCGC
>CALJKZ010000230.1 GCA_937983085.1 uncultured Gemmatimonadales bacterium | reverse complement strand
CCCCCCGCCGGCGATGGAGGCGGCCGTCGGGCGAGCCGGTCACGCCGTAGAGAGGTTCGACCGGGCCCTGAGGACGCGGGGCATCTACGTGGGCACGCTGGCAGCATCGACTCCCGGCGCGATGGCCTAGCGGAACGCCATGAGCTCAGCCGCCGACCGACCCGTCCATTCCCGTCCCTCAGCAGGCGGCGCCGGCCTCATGCGCGACCTGTCCCACGCGCTCCGGATTGCGCGTAGGAAGCCCGGGTTCTCCGCCGCGGTGATTCTCACCCTCGCCCTCGGCATCGGTGGGAACGTCGCCGTGTTCAGCCTCGTCCGCAGCGTGGTCCTGAGTCCCCTGCCCTACGCGGACTCCGAGCAGCTCTTTGGTCTAATGGAGCGACACGAGAGCGGGCGTCTTCGGCTCCCGTCGTATCCGACGTTCGAGGATTGGTCCGGCGGAGCGGACGCCTTCGAAAGCGTCGCGTTCGCCCACGGGGCCCCATTGACGTATCAGACCGCCGATCAGGCGGGCCTCTTCTTAGGCGCCTTCGTGACGGAGGCCTTCTTCGAGACCCTGGGAGTGACGGCCGAGGTGGGTCGGGTCCTGCAGCGAGACGACTACCTGGGAGGCGCCGAAGGGGCCGTGGTCCTGTCGCACCGGGTATGGTCGAACTGGTTCGGAGAAGATCGCGCGGTCCTGGGCACGGCCATCACCCTCAACGAGCACCCGTTCGTGGTCGTGGGCGTCCTACCGCCTTCCTTCGGTTTCCCGGATTGGGGTGCCGACAACGACGTGTGGATGCCCGTGAGCCAGATCCCCGCCGCGGAGTTCTCCATTCTGGGGCAACGCGGATTCCACGCCGACAGCCGGACGGTGGGACGGCTCTCGGGGGACGCGACGCTCCCCGAGGCCCAGGCCCAGATGGACGGTCTGGCCCGGGCCGTAGCCCAAGCCCACCCGGAGACGAACGCGGGGTGGACGGGTGTCGCCATCGAACCGCTCGCGGACCGGGAGGTCGGTGCGGTGCGCGCTCGCCTTCTCATCCTGTGGGCAGCCGTCGGCTGCGTGTTGCTGCTCTGTTGCTTGAACCTTGCCAACCTGTACACGGTGCACGGTCGATCACGCAGTCGTGAGTTCGCGATCCGCAGCGCGCTCGGATCGGGTCGCGCCCGCTTGATGCGGCAGGTCCTCACCGAGACGATCCTCCTGGGTGCCTTGGGCGGTGGCCTGGGTCTCCTCGGGGCTCACCGCGCCCTCGCATGGGCGCGCGGCGGCGGCCTCGCGAACCTGCCCCGAATCCAGTAACTCGGCCTGGACGGGAGTGCGCTCGCCCTCACCGCAGGGCTCTCCCTCGGTACCGCTGTGTTGTTCACGGTCC
>CALJKZ010000229.1 GCA_937983085.1 uncultured Gemmatimonadales bacterium | reverse complement strand
CGGGAGCGGCTTCCCCGACGCCCAGCTCGACGACACACTGGCCGTACTCGAGGAGGCGGAGATCGAGGAGTGCCCCTGTTCAACGGGCGCCCTTCCCAAGGGTCGCGGCCACCACTGGGCCAAGCCCGGGCTCGTCGCCGAGGTGAAGTACAAGGAGGTCACCGATCAGGGGATGCTTCGACAGCCCTCCCTGTCGCGCCTCCGTGACGACCTCCTGCCCGAGGATTGCGTCCTCACCGTCATCGTCCCAGGCGAGGACCCCGAGCCCGAGCCCGTGGAGATCGTCGAGGAGACCACCGTCGCCTTCTCCAACCTCGACAAGGTCTTTTGGCCGGACGAAGGCTACACGAAGGGTGATCTCATCGAGTATCACCGCCTCATCGCGCCATGGATACTGCCGTACCTACGGGACCGTCCGCTGGTCATGACCCGGTACCCCGACGGCATCCACGGGAAGTCCTTTTTCCAGAAGGATGCGCCTCCTTACGCACCCGACTGGTTTCGCACGGTGACGGTGTGGAGCGAGGGCTCCGAACGGGAGCTCTCGTACTTCGTGGCCGAAGACGTGGAGTCGCTCCTGTACGTCATCAATCTCGGGACGATTCCACTCCACATCTGGTCGAGCCGCATCGAGACGCTGGCCGCTCCGGACTGGTGCATTCTGGATCTGGACCCCAAGGAGGCCCCGTTCACGGACGTGGTGGATGTGGCCCTGGCCGTCCGGGAGCTGTGTGAGGAGATCGAGCTTCCCTGTTATCCCAAGACCAGCGGTTCGTCGGGGATCCATGTGCTCATCCCGCTGGGCCGGAAGCTCACCTACGAACAGTCCCGGGCCCTGGGCCAGCTCCTCGGTCAGGTGGTGGTGAGCCAACGACCGGACATCGCCACACTCACGCGCAACCCCGAGCGGCGTGACGGCAAGGTCTACGTCGACTTCGTGCAGAATGGCCACGGACGGCTCCTGGTCGCTCCTTTCTGTGCGCGTCCCAAGGCCGCGGCACCCGTCTCGGCGCCCCTCCTCTGGGACGAGGTCGACCACGACCTGCGCATCGAGGACCACACCATCGCGAACATGCCCGAACGCATGGAGCGACTCGGTGCCGACCCGCTGCGTCCGGTTCTCGACGACGAGCCCGACCTCCTGGCCGCACTGGGGCGGCTCCAGGAGTGGTTCGACTAGCTCGCGCGGGTCCACTCGTGCCGGGCCGGCTTCTGGACTGGCTCGATCCTCGGGGGCGATGGTGGCCCACGGCTCGGCGCCATGACCTATGCCAGAAGTCCAGGCGCCCCACCCGTATGCAGGAAGACCACCCGCCGGGAGTCGGGCACCTTACCCCCGTCGACGGCGGCGATCATCCCGGCCGCGGCCTTCGCCGTGTACGTGGGGTCGAGGACGACCCCCTCGGTCCGGGCCACCCGTTCCAGGGCACGCTCCGACGCCGCCGTAGGCACCCCGTATCCCTCGCCGACCTGACGGTCGTCGACGATGAGGGGCACCGAGTCGAGGTCCACGTCCGCCTCCAATAAGGATGCTCCCTCGGCGGCGAGGGCGAGCGCGGTGCTCCGAAGCTCGTCGGCCGACGCATCGGCACTGACGGCGACGACGTGCACCTCGTTCCTGGCGAGCATGGCCAGGCCGAGGATCAGGCCGGCAAGTGTGCCTCCCGAGGAGCTGGACACGAAGAGAACCGTCTCCGTGCATTCGTCGGCGACGTTCTCGTCGAGTTGACGGGCGAGCTCCCACGCCGCACGCGCGTAGCCCAGGCAGCCGAGCCCCGTCGAGGCACCGATGGCCAAAATCCGGGGGGTGCCGCCCTGCTCCCGGATGCGAGCGGCGACGGCCTCCATTCCCTCTGCCCGGTCCTCACGCTTTTCAACCGTGACGATCTCGGCTCCGAAGAGCCGATGCAGGAGGGCGTTGCCCGTGGGCACGTCGGGCTCGGGAGCCTGGGCGACGAGGACGCACCCCAGGCCGAGGCGGGCGGCTGCGGCTGCGGTGACACGGCAGTGATTGGACTGGGGGCCGCCGGCGGTGATGAGGTGGGTAACGCCTCCCAGCCGGTCGGGGGCAAGCTCGAACTCGAGCTTCCGGACCTTGTTGCCGCCGAGCGCGAAGCCGGTCTCGGCGTCCATCTTCAGGTAGAGGTGCCTCACGCCGAGGTGGGCTCCCAGGCGCGGAGCCCGCCGTAGGGACGTGGGCAGGGTGGCGAGGGGCAGGCGCGGCCACTCGAGGAGGCGTTGGAGCGCCGAAGAGCCGGGGGGCGCGACCTGATCGATATGGGAAGTCATCTCCACGCTCCATCGAAGGGTGACGGGTCGGGCACTTCCGGTGTCCCATCGGCGTACTCGGTAACGCACTCGCGCGAGAGACGGTACGTCTTCGTGCGACGAAGATACTTCAGAGTTTCGGGTGGTGCCGAGGGTCGCTCGCGGCACCCAGGTAGATAGAGTGGTCAAGACCAGTCAACGTGTTCGCATGGAACGGGTGACGCACCGCGCCCTGCTCGCTTCGCTCGTCTTCGTGGCGACCAGCGCCTCCCTTCCAGGCGAGGTGCGGGCGCAGGCGTCGACGGTGCAGGGCCAGATTCGGGACGTGGAGGGTGCCGCGGTCTTCGGGGCCACCGTCACCCTGCACCGGGGTGACCGCCTCGTCTACGGAGCCGATACCGATCGTCTCGGGTCGTTCCGGATCTCCGAGGTGGCACCGGGTCCCTATGAGTTGAGGGTGCAGGCTCTGGGGTACGCCGAGCTCGTCCAGTCCCTGGATGTCGGGTTCGCCACCACCGAGACCCTCGACCTGAGGCTCACCCAGAGCGCCCTCGAGCTGGAGGGTATCTCGGTCGAGGCCGAGCGGAGTCGACAACGGCGACGCTTCGAGGAGATTCCCGGCCCGACAGTTCGGGAGATGGACCGGAGCGAGGTCCGCTGGGTGCCCGGCGTGGCCGAGCCCGATCCTGTCCGTGCCATCGAGGTTCTGCCGGGTGTGGTGTCCACGTCGGACTTCTCGGCTGCCTTCCATGTCCGGGGCGGATCGCAGGACCAGAACCTCATCCTCCTCGACGGCATCCCCATCTTCTCGCCCTTCCACCTCGGGGGTCTGTTCTCGGTCTTCAACGCCGACATGATCGACCGGGTGGAGCTCATGTCCGGCGGCTTCGCCGCGGAACACGGGGTCCGGGGTTCCTCGGTCCCCGGGATCGTTTTCGATCCGGGGTCAGGGGACTTCGGTGTCGATGGCGCCGTCTCTCTTCTCTCCAGCCGAGCCGCCGTCGCGGGGGCACTACCCAAAGGCGTCGCCGACGCCCTGGGGCATGCCAACGCCCGTTATCGCTTCTCGGCTCGACGCTCGTACTTCGACGTCCTGCTCAAGCCGGCCTTCGAGTTCCCGTACCACCTCACGGACCTCCAGGGCGTCATCGAAGGATGGACGCGCTCCGGAGGGAGGGTCACCGTTTCGGCCTACAGTGGCGAGGACGTCTTCGCGCTGACCTCGTTGGACGACCAGGATTTTCCGCTGCGTGTCGACTGGGATTGGGGAAACGACGCCATCGGCGCTCGGTGGACGCAGCCTCGGAGCGGCGGTGGTTCGGTGGACGTGAGGGCCAACTTCTCCCGATACGGCACGGGCCTGATCTTCCCTGACTTCGGGGACACCGAGTTCGACAGCCGTATCCAACAGGCCCAGGTGAGGACCGACCTGGACTTCCGCCCGGCGCCCCGGTGGTCGTTCCAGACGGGGTCGGTGGTCCAGCGGCTGTCGTACCGGAATTCGTTCCAGACCGGCGGTACGGATTTCGGCGGCGGACGCGGCACCGCCAACCTTCTCGGTAGCTACCTCCAGGCGCGTTGGACGAGCCCACAAAGGTGGCTCGTGCAGGTGAGGCTCCGTGGTGACCTGTACGCACCCGATCCAGGAACGATCGCATTCAAGCAGGCACAGCGCATAGAGGTGAAACGCTTCATCGGCGGGGACATCGCACTCAAGCTGGCCGCCGGGCGGTACACCCAGTTCCTCCACTCCCTTCGGGACGAAGAGCTTCCCCTGGGCCTCGACATCTGGGTCCTGGCCGGCGCGCGGGCACCGCATACCGTCTCCGACCAGATCCAGGTGGGCATCGAGGGCTTCCGCGACATCGACTGGTATTGGTCGGTGGAGGGGTACTACCGGGACTTCGACGGCGTCGTGACGTTCAATACCGCTGACGATCCCAACGACGACTTCGACGACATCCTCGGCGGGCAGGGCACGTCGTGGGGCGTGGACGCCATGCTACGGAAGGAGACCGGGGACGTGCAGGGTTGGCTGGCCCTCTCCTACCTGAAGGCCAAGCGCACCTTCCCCGACGTGCTCTCGCCTCTCGACGAGAAGCCGTTGGTGACGTATCCGCCCATCTTCGATCGGCGCATCGACGCGGATCTGGTGCTGACCTATCCGGGGCCCTGGGGCTGGACTGGGGGCGTGCGGTGGAATCTGGGTACGGGCATACCCTATACCCGGGCACTGGGCTCGTACGCGTACTACCAGCCGCGGTACGTGGAAGGCGGCGGCCTCGACTGGACCGGTGACGACCAGCAGGCAACGGGCGGCTACGGTGTCGTCCTGGGAGACCGCAACTCGTCACGCTATCCCACGTATCACCGCCTCGACGTGAGCTTCCGGCGAACCTTCCCGAAGTCGTGGGGCTCCCTCACGCCGTACGTGAACCTGGTGAACGTCTACAACCAGCGGAACGTCCTCTTCTACTTCTTCGAGTACGAACAGGACCCGCCCGTGCGCTCTGGGATCTCCATGTTCCCGGTCCTGCCGACCATCGGGATGGAGGTGACCTTCTGATGGCCCGCCGCGCGCTTGTCGTACTTGCCCTTGGCACCCTCGCGGCGTGTGAACTCGAAGAGATCACCGTCGTGGATGTGGAGGAGGTGGTGCTTGCCGAGGTCTACGCCAACGTCGCCTCGGAAGCCGCCGACAACCAGGTCCTCGCCCTCTTGCATCAGACGCTGGGAAGTGAGGACGTGGACGCCGCGGAGGCCGACCTCGTCAGCGCCCGCATCACGGTTCGTCGGCCGTCGGATGGGCTGACCATTCTCCTCCGAAACGCGTCCATCACCGACTGCCTCGAGGAGGACCGGGCCGATCTGCCCCAGGCGTGTTTCCTGGCCGACTCCACCGAGGCCGTCCTGCTGAGTCCAGGAGACCTCCTGACGCTGGCCATCGACTTGGTCGATGGGGGGCGCCTGGAGGGAGAGACGCGAGTGCCGGGCTCGTTCCAACTTCCGGGTATGCCCGCCCAGTGCAGGATCCTGGCCGACACCCTGTTGCCACTGCGGTGGACGCGAGCGGCCGGAGCCTGGGCGTACGTGAACGAGACGGCCATCGCAGGGCTTCCGACAGCCCTCCGGTCGGAGGGGATCATCGTGAGGGAGGACCCGCTCTACCTTTTCGGGCTGTCGGTCACCGACTCGGAAACGACCATCACATTCCCCTCGGAATTCGGCGTCTTCAACCGGTTCGACCTCGACCAGGACCTGGCCCTCCGTCTTCAACGGGGGATCCCGTCGGGAGCCAGCGCCGAGATCACGGTGACAGCCGTGGATCGCAACTACGTGAACTGGGCCAGGGGCGGCAACTTCAATCCGTCCGGGCAGGTCCGCGTACCCAACCTGCGTGGGGATGGATCGGGAGTCTTCGCCTCCACCGTCGGTCACAGGATTCTGGTCACGACCTCGACCGGATCCGGGCTTCCGGTCTGTCCGGCTGAGAGCGGCTGACCCTCAGCCTTCGTCGGGAACGACGTAGATGTGGCGAGCGAGTTCATCGGGCACCTCGCGGGCGCGCTCGTCGCCGGTGACGGAAACGTTCACGAAGCCATTTCGCGTCGACTCCTCGTTGACCACCACCCGGGCTCCAGGGACGAGGCCACCTTCGGCCATCGAGCGGAGGTCGGACGAGTCTTCGTCGCGGACCGCCCGGATCATCACGCGGTCACAGACCTGGGCATCGGCGAGGGTCGCGAGGTCCGTGGCCTCGATGTCGCCGGCCCGGGTGGGGATCGGCGCACCGTGGGGATCGTGGCTGGGGAAGTCGAGGGCTCCCGCCATCTGTTCGATGAGCTTGTCCGACGCCGCGTGCTCGAGGCGCTCGGCCTCGTCGTGGACGTCGTCCCAGCTGTAGCCCAAGCGCTCGC
>CALJKZ010000228.1 GCA_937983085.1 uncultured Gemmatimonadales bacterium | reverse complement strand
CCTTCGCGGTGGGTTTTTCGGGACCGGACACGCTCCGCTGGGTTGGCATCAGTTCACCCGACCCCGCGAACCCGGCAGCAGCGTGGGTCGAGACGGAGATTCGGGACGGGATCTTCCGTCCGGTCGAACAGGTGGCGCTTCCGTTCGTCGAGTGGCCGTTGTTGTTCCGGCATCGCGACGAAGAGACCGCCCTGGTCTTGCCGGTTCCGCACTCCGGAGAACCGCTGTTCGCGTTCGACCCCGAGGGACGGCTGTGGTACAACTACTCGGGAAAGGCCCCGCTTTCTCGCTGGTCGACGTCCGGCGACCTCGAGCTGACCTTCAGCCCCCGACTCGCTCCCACCCCGCTCACGGCCATGGAGCGAGAAGAGGCGTTGGCTCGCGAGGAGCTCGCCGAGGTACGCGAGCGCCTTGGAGAGGCTGCCATGTCGGAACTGGAGAGCCTGATTCCCGAATACAGACCCTACTATGCCGGCTTCTTCTTCGACGATGAAAGCTTGCTGTGGGTGATGCGCTCCCAAGCAACAGAGTCGGAGCAGCGCACAGTGGACGTCTACGAAGTGGATGGCGTTCGGAGAGCCACGGCGACCACGGCCCTGGCTGCCGTGCCACGCCCGAGGGTCCGCAGCGGTCTGGTCGCCGGCGTGATGCGGGACGCGCTTGGTGTCGAGTCCGTAGCCGTCTTCCGGATCGTGCGTTGAACGGCTCACCCGCCGGTAGCCGCTGGAGGATACCCGCAGATGAACATTGAAGTCCGGCCAGCGACGGTGTTCGATGATGTTCGGACCATGGTCGGCCCGAGGCGCGCCGACGCGAGCGTCTGCTGGTGCCTCAGCTACCGCATCTCGTCAAAGGAGAATCGCTCGCTGGTCGGCCAGGCGCGCGGCCAACGCGTTCGTGAGCTCATGACGAAGGAGGGACCCCTCGGCGTCCTGGCCTACAAGGACGATGAGGTCGTCGGATGGGCCGCCGTGGCGCCACGACGTGATACGGCCTTCGCCCGAAGTCGCGTGATCCCGCGGATCGACGACGTGGACGTGTGGTCGGTCTGGTGCATCAAGGTGCGGCCGGGCCATCGTGGCGAGGGGATCTCGCATCCCCTCCTTCGCGGCGCGATCGAGTTCGCGCGGCAGGGGGGCGCGCCGATCCTGGAGGGCTACCCGGTCGACAACAAGGGAGAGGACGTCGACTCCACGATGGCCTACGTCGGCACACGCGACTTGTTCGAGAAGGCCGGCTTCGAGTGCGTTTCGGACACGAAGTCGATCCTCGCCGGCTTCCCGCGCGTCGTGATGCGTCTGTCGCTCGGCTGATGCGTGACCGGCTCCTGAGCTGTGCAACCACGTTCGGGACGATCGCGGCGATCGCCGCCGCCACGAGCGCGTGCGACCTGTTCACAGCTCCCGCGACGAGGCTCGACCTCGTTCGCGTCGATACCGCCGAGGCCCCGCCCATCGTTCCGGACACGGTGACGATCGGAGAACCGTTCGAGGTCACCATCCCGATCGGCATCGGCTGCGACGAGCTCGGGCCGGTCCGGAAAGAGGAGTACGGCGGCGGGATCGTCCTGACGCCCTATGTCCGAGTCGAGATCGACCCCGAGACGCTCTGCCCGGGATTGCTTCGTTCTGCGAAGCACGTCGTCGAGCTGACCTGGAACCTCGAATGGGACTTCAAGGTGCTGATCTACGCGATCGATGTCTGGGCAGGCGTACCCATGCTGTTGCAGTATCCGGTCGCAGTTCGAACCGAGTGAGTGCCCCGCGAACCCGCGCGCGTACCCCGGCCGCCGCGGTCGACACGAGGGTTGCCGGTGCCGTTCGCTCGCTCACATCACTGCAGCACGGCGCCGACTACCGAGATCGGTCCCGTCAACCGTGAGGTGCGCATGGCCCTTCGGAGCGTCCCGTGGCACGAGGTGATCCCCACCGTGATCCTCAAAGCAGGGTACGGTGTCGCGCAGCTGGCCGGTTTCGCGACCATCCTCCTGTCGACGGCCCATCTCTTCGAGGTTGCGGGACTCTGGGCCGCGGTGATCGCTCTCGTCCTCTGGCCCTTCACCCTCCTGGTCGGCCCCGTCGTCGCCGCGATGAACGGCTACTGGATCGTTCCTGCGCCCTTCGGGCTGGCTCTGGTCTCGGCGCCCGTGGCGGCGATGCTGTCCTGGTTTCTCACCGGAGCGCTGCGTGACAGGGATTGGGTGGCGTTCCTCGTCGTCGCCCCGCTTGCGGCACTCCTCCTCTTCCTCCTGCCTGGGCTGGTCGTGCAGTACCAGCTCTATC
>CALJKZ010000227.1 GCA_937983085.1 uncultured Gemmatimonadales bacterium | reverse complement strand
CTTCCAAGACGATCACATCCTTTGGTAAAACCAGACAGTTGAGCTTGAAAAGCTAAACAGGGGCGGCGAAGGGAACAACCTCCGCCGCGCGGAGAGGGCGCAGGCCTCGAATCAGGGCAGGCGGCCTTCGCGGTGGAGCGTGTGGGCGTAGAGACGGTACGCCTGGGGGTAGGCCAGGAAGTCGCGGGCCCACGTCTCGAAGTCCGGGAGGGGCAGCAGTGACTCGATGTGGTCCACCACCATGCGGGCGAACTGGACCCGGTCCTTGGCCTGGAAGTCGATGCTCTCGCCCTCGAGGATTCGATCCACCGCATGCTCGAAGTCCTCGGGGTCCACCAGGCAGATGAAGTGGGATACCTGATCGATGCGGTACGACTCGTAGAGGGATCGAAGCCGATCGATCTCGCCGTCATCGGGGAGGCCCTCGTCTTCGCCCGTCCACTCCCCGGCGATGTCCACGGAGTTCTGGGTGAGGAGCGATCGGAATCGTCCTCTCAGGTGCTCCCGGCGCCCGTTCTGCTTCGCCGAGGTGTGCACGGCCGAGTCCAGGAGTCCGCGCAGGAGCGGGCGGCCCAGGCTGCGGGCCTTGTGGTGGATCTCTCCCTCCGACGCCTCGACGAAGATGTCGGTGGTCCGGACCTCGTCCTGCGTGCGCTCACTGTGGCTCGGCCGGAAGGAGAAGTACCCGTGCCAGAGGCCCCCGTCCGCGGGGAACGTCACGAGGAAGCACGCCCACGATTCGGTGTCCCGCTCCAGGAAGCCTACCGAGCGACGCCGTTCGCCGTGGATGGTCATCGAGTCGGACGCTCCGAGGGGCGGCTGGGGGAGGGAAAACGGGGCGACGGCCACCCGAAGATGACCGGCTCCTGAAGGGGCTGCAAGACGGATACCGGGCCCGGAGATTCTTCTTGCTCTGCCTGTAAACAGATCGTTACTGTGGGGATCCCCACCGACCGAGCGCAGGGCCATCGGGCGGGAACGCGAACGCACGTGGCGCGTCATCCACCGGAGGAGCTCCGATGCAGTTGAACAGCAACTCTGCCACTCGCCCGGAGGCCATGGGCGATGTCCCTGGCGTCTGCGAGCTTCCGCTCACCCGCGCCGTGGTGCAGTACCGGGACGTCCACGAGATGGACACCCTCGGGGGCCGCATCGAGGACATCGGGTTGGCCCTGGTGGTGGAGGGTGAGTTCGCGTCCTCGGCCCAGGCGGTAGATCTCGGCAGCGGCGCGGTGAAGGTCCTCGATCTGAGCACCGAGCTCGTCGTCCTCGATTGGGTGTATGCGCCCACGGTCGAGCACGTGGGCGAGCTCATCACCGCGGCGGCCGCTGCCCGCGACGCCGACGGCCTCCGCTCCTACAGCCGCGGTCTCGGTCTCAAGGTTCTGGAGCGGGTGGGCTTCGGACCCCTGACGCGGTCCACCTTCCTCCGCATCGGATTCCGCGACATCTGCAGGGACCTCGACCTCCACGAAGGGACGTCCATCCGGTACGTACTCGGACCCGGGCGCCTGACCCGGGCCCACCTCGACTACGACGCCTGCGCCCTCATCTTCCGGACGGCGTTCCGCCATCAGGACGTGCCCCTGGAGCGGGGCCTGGCGGAGGCGTTCCCCACGGGCGACCTCCGGCGTCAGGAGGCCGTGGATGAAGCCGATTCCATCGTCTACCACGTGCGGCTTCCCATTCCCACGACGCTGGCCGAGACGCGCTCGACCCTGGCCAGCATGCGTCGCGGGCTCGTGGGTCTCATGGCCCGCTTCGAGCCGCACCGGTACACGGCTCTCGAGAGTCTCATCGAGACCTTCGGGGCACGGGAGACCCTGGCATCGCTCCAGATCCACGAGCCCCTCGATCGTCTGGTTCGCATTCAGCCGCCCGTCGTAGGCTCCCGCGTCGTCCACTGATGCGGTTCGTCGATGGCCCGGGTGCGTCGGGTGCCGCCGGCGCGGTCCAGGACGCCATCACCATTCCGGAGAGCGAGCTCCGGCGGCTCTACGCCGACTATCGGAGGCGCCAGGCCCGGTCCCTTCTCAGCCTCATGCCCAGGGAGGCGGTGAGGCCCCTCTATCGTCGGGCACGAGCCTCGGAATGGACCGGCGACCCCATGGAGGCCTTGGTCGAGTACGCTGAGGGCCTTCTTCCCCTCCCCCCCTTCGAGGTGTGGCTCTCCGATTTCCGCCGGCACCCCGAAGCGCATTGGGGTGACCTGGAGGGATCGGCGGACGTCCCGTCGCCGTCGACGCCCGCCACGGTGGACACCCGACAGGTCCGCATCCAGGCCCAGGGATGGAACGCCCACCTCCTCGGATTCCGTGACGATGACATCTGGAGGGGCTTCATCGCGTTCGAGGACATCGGCGTCGTTCCTCCGGCCGTCCATCGCACGGCCGTGATCTTCCGCGAGGACTCTCTCGAGGACCTCCGGGAACGCTTCCGCGAGTTCGAATCTGCCAGTCTCGAAGCCTTCCTCCGCTCGTCTCTTTCGTAGTCGATTTTTTGTAAAAAATCGATCACGGATCGGTAGCGGTTCGCCTATCCTGCCGAGTCTGAAAACCGGTGTGCTTCTTCGACTTCCGGCGTCGCGGAAGGTGTGATTGGGCCACGGCAATTCGACCAGGAACACTTGGATTCGAGGCGAAAAGGTGTTTTTCCAAGTTGTTTTATGACAATGATTTACGGGATCGTCGCGGATCGCGTACCGATTCACGTCAGGGGGTTGCGCCCACTCGTTTCGCCGTTTAGAGTACACGCAGTTCGGAGCGGTTGCCCCCTCCCGCCCGTTCCTCTCCGGTCCCTCAGGCCGAGAGCCCCCGGCACCACGAAATCGCAACTTTTCCAACCGCAACGCTAGGGCGAGGTACGTCTATGTGGGAAACGCGCTCCGTGCAGCTTTCTGTCCGGTTGCCTCGCGACATCGCCGCCCAGGCGGAAGAGGTGCAGGAGAACGACCCCGAGTTCCTCAGCCGGGTCGTGCTGTACGGCTTGACGCGTCGTTCCATCTATCGCCACCTGCGTCAGAATGACGAGGCCGACTCCGCCGACGTCATGGAGGCGACTCAGCCCCAGCCGTAGGTCGAACGCGGAAGTCTTGCGCTTCGAGGCCCCCGAGGCCAAAGCTAGGCCGGACGAACCTTCGGGTTCCTTTCGCGCCCGGCTGGTTCGGGGGCTTTGTCACGTCCGGCGGAGGGATCGCAATGGACGGGGAAAAGAGAGGCTCCAGAGAGCCACGAAACGTCCTGCGCGCCAAGTATCACGACTACTGCTCGGCGCAGGTCGCGGATCTTCTCGTATACATGAGCCCCGACGAGATCTATCTCCTGGCCCACCGCGCCTACCGGGAACAGGGTAAGAACGACGACATCTCGTACGCCGAGATGGTGCAGGTCGCCACCGAGTGGTTGGCCGAGCGCGTGGCCCTCCCGCCCTTCGACATCTGGGCCGAGGACTACCAGAAGCATCCCGAGCGCTACGAGGAGTATTTCATGGGGCTGTGGGAGTCCGAGCTCGGACAGCCGTCGTCCGACGATGAGCCCGGCTGACCCCATGGGCCCGTGGTGAGACGAGTCGACCCACCCTCCCCCCGTCCAGACGAGCAGACCCTCCCATGAAGAAGATCCTCGTCCGCGGCGCCCTCGGCGTCGTGGTCCTCCTCCTGCTGGCCGTGGGTGCAGCGTACGTCGTCGTGTCGGGCCGCATGAGCGCGGTCTACGACGTACCCGTCGCGGCCATCGAGACGTCGACGGACTCGTCGGTACTCGCCCGGGGCTACCACGTGGCGCGCATCCGCGGATGCCTCGACTGCCACGGTGACGATCTCGGCGGACGCCATTTCTTCGACGGCATGCCGGTGGCGAGCGTCACGGCGACGAATCTGACGTCGGGGGAGAACGGGATGGCTTCCTACTACACCGACGAAGACTGGGTGCGGGCCATCCGCAGCGGTGTGGGCCACGACGGGACGCCGCTGCTGGTCATGCCGTCGTACGAGTACCGAGCCCTGGGACCCGAGGACCTCGGTGCGCTGGTCAGCTGGATCAGGTCCATGCCGCCTGTCGACACCGAGCCCGTGGACCAGAAGATCGGGCCCGTGGGGGTCGTGCTCCTGCTCACGGGCCAGGCTCCCCTGAGTCCGGCCGAGGCCATCGACCACGACGACGACACCTTCTCCCAGCCCGAGGTGGCGGCCACCGCGGAGTACGGCGCCTATCTGGCGACGTCGTGCATCGGCTGCCACGGAGAGAACTTCGCCGGCGGTCCCACCCCCGGCATGCCGCCGGATTGGCCTGAGGCGGCCAACCTCACGCCCGACATGGGCACGGGGCTGGGGAGTTGGACGAAGGAGGACTACCTCCACTTCGCCGAGACGGGCGTGGCGCCCGATGGGCGGATGCGCGACGCCATGTACATGCCGTGGCCGCTCATGCAGGCCATGACCGACGTGGAGCGCGACGCCCTCTGGATGTTCCTTCGGTCCCTACCCGCGACGGCGAAGCCGGAGTA
>CALJKZ010000226.1 GCA_937983085.1 uncultured Gemmatimonadales bacterium | reverse complement strand
GGAACGGTCTCCCGCGCAGCGCTGCGCTCCTACGTCAAGAGCCGCCCGCACGATGGGCGCCGAGGGGGACGTGGCTTGCATGGATTCCACGGGGGCGGCTACCCGGTGTCCGTCTACCCTTGGGATCCCTACTACTACACGCCCTACACCTACCTGCCCGTCGCGGTCCCGTACCCGGTGTACCAGCCCTACTGGTACAACCCCGAGGCATGTCCGCGCCCCCTGTCGCGTCAGTGCACGCGACTTCAGGTCACCGGACGCTGGGCAGCGAGTTGCTTCCTTCCCCGCTTCCGCCACCTTCGCCGGATCTACGGCAACGACGCCACCGCGCTTGCCTCGGCCATCGCACGGGAGGAAGCACCGGACTGTCCCTTCCCGACGCAGACCGGCGCCGCATCGGAGTACGAACGGAGGGTCGCCTTGGCCGTGGCGGTGCTGCTCAACGGGGAGGGGATCCCGGTCGCCTATCCGCCGCCCCCCCCGACGCCGCGTCCGCCCAACGCCGACGCGATTCGCCAGCCGTGGATGCGCGCATTACTGACGGGGTGGGTGTGAGATGAGCCAGTGCACACGATTTTACTTCGGGGCCAATAACGGGGCGCACCCTGACCTGCGTCACGACGCCAATGCGTTCTTCGGGAAAGCCTACGCGTCCCCTCGCGCCCGGGTGCCGTCCCTCCAGCATCCCATGCAGTCGGCGCTCGACTACGTGTGGGCTGGGTCGCAGGTGGGAAGCTGGGATCCTCTCGCGGCGTACAACGGGTACCCGACGGCCCCCTACCTCGACCCAACTCGAGAGGCGCAGGCGCTACGTACGGTGTCGATGCGAGACGGGCTGGGGTACCAGATGGTGATGCTCCGCGACAACGGGGTTCCCATCGCCGGCCTTCCTGGGAGCACGCCCGACCTGGTGAAAGGGGGCCCGATCCAGATCGGGTACATGAGCGCGACGCAGGCGGTGCTCGACCGTTCCCAGCTGGGCGTGGGATGGGGCGGAGCCCCGCCTATGCCGAACCCGGCTCCGCGGACGCGCAAGCAAGCGCAGCGTCAGATGCGACAGCACAATCCCGGGCGCGCCGTGTTCCCCACCGTCCTCAACATCATGGAGGCGAAGCGACAGCAAGGGTACGGCGCGCAGGCGGGGAGCCCTCACGCGTGGCCATGCCAGACGCAGCCGCATGGCTTCCAGACAGTGGGTCAGGACGTGGGGTGTGAGCCGGTGTACGGCTACCAGGTCGTGGGCCCCCCTCCCCCGACGCCGCGCCAGGACCTTTCGTTGCCGCGCGTGGACACCAACCCTCATCCGACGGCGCAGCCGCGTGGGTCAAGGGGCAGCGGGCGCCGCACCTACCGGGCCCGGGTGCGCGCACACAACCCACCCGGCGTGGTCGCCAACGCGCTGGCGAACGCAGCCCAGGCGGTGGGCACCGCACTGTCGAACCTCAACCTTCCCCTGTTGGGTGCGGGCCTCGGGGCCGGTGCCGCGGCGGGAGGCGTCGAACACTGGAGGGCCACGCGGTCCTCGAACCAAAGGAGCCAGCGATGACCAGGGTCTACAATCCCGCCCCCTTCCCGCCCACCGTGGGCGTCACCCCGGCCGCCGGCCCAGCCCCTTGGGGTGCGTTCCAGTGGCAGGGAGGGTTTTGGCCCTGGAACGGCTCGGCGCCGCGTCCCGGCCGACACCACAACGCGGCCGTCTGGCCCGGTGTCGAAGGGAGCTTCGAGGTCGAAGGCGCAGTGCCGACCGCCCCGGTGGGGTCGATCCCCGTCGAGCTCGACGACGTCGAGGACAATCCTCGAGGGGGACGAGGCGGCCGGGGAGGTCGCGGAGGCGGCCGCGGAGGACGCGGTCGCGGAGGTCGCCGTGGAGGACGAGGTCGTGGCGCACGGGGTCGTGGGGGACGGGGAGGTCGCGGTCGTGGGCGCGGGCGCAAAGGCTGGCGAGGGCGTGGGGGACGGGGACGGGGGCACCACCACCATTTCTACGGGGGCTACTACCCGATCTACCCGTATTACTACACGTACCCCGACTACGCGCCCTGGGGTGCGTACGCGGACCCGGACCAGTGCTACGACCCGCAGGTCGGATGGTTTCCGTGCCCTCCGCCCGCGCAGCCGCAGCGCGCCTGGTGGCCCAACCCCGAGGGAGATCCCCTTCCGCAGTGGTGCGAGGGAACGCCCGAGCTGACGAAGATGCACGGCAGCACATGGTGCCGAGACCCGGGTGGCACCGGCGGCTGGTACTGCGCCGAGCCGTCCGGCAAGTGCAACGACTCCGAGGAGGGGTCTATGCCCGGAGGGCGCCTGACCCCGCGCGCCCCGGGGCGAGCTCGACTCACGAAGTCCCCTACTTTCGGGACAAGGTTCGGGACCCGAAGCGACCCGCGATCTGACGGCCGGGTGAGGCCGGTCGATCTACCGCCGCCTTCGGTGAGCGTCTCGCCCACCTTCGGGTCGACGGCTCGGACCCGGATTGCGCCGCGCGGTCGAGCACGCGCCTTTTTCCGCAACCCCCAGGCCAATCCCCAACACCCGGCCCGCGGGGCGTTGCAGGCGGGCATGATCGCCACGGGGGGCGCGCTGGGGGCGGCCCTGGGGGGCCCCCCGGGCGCGGTGCTCGGCGCGACGGCAGGCGGTGCTTTGGGCACGCAGCTGCCGGCGATCCAAGAGCGGCAGCGCGAGGCGGCCATGGCGTCGTCGCGGGGCTCGGTGATGCCCGCAGGCGAATCGAGGCGGAGCGACTCGGTGATGCCTCCCGGAGAAACCACGCCGCGGGACTGTGTGCTGGGGCCGTGTCGCAGCGAGGAGCTCAAGCAGGGGAAAGTCACGATCCCCATTCCCAAGAACATCGGCAAGGCGGCGACGGCACTGCTGCCGCATTGCTGCGGAGGCGCGGGAGCAGCCCCCCCGCCTGGCCGCAGCCGTCTCGCGAATCCGTGCGGGTGCGTGATGAATCCCTGCGGCTGCGGTGCACGCCCCACGAGCCCGGCGCCCAACCCCTTCGGGACGGGGACCGGGACGCCGGCGACGCGCCAGCAGTACCGCCGCTTCGCGCAGCACCGAAACCCCTTCGGGACGGGGACGGGCACCGCGGCGAGCGCGGAGCAGTACGACGTGTTTCGGGCGCAGGCTGAAAACCCGCGCGCGGCCGTAGCCCGACGGCAGGCGCGGGCCGGCAGCCCACGTCGGCAGGTGAGTGCGGGCCCCTGGGGCGGCTGCAAGACGGATGCGGACTGCTCGGGCTCGACGAAGTACTGCTGGCCGAACGACGGCAGCTGCAGGGAGATCCAGCCTTGGCCCGGCGCAGGGCAGCGTCCCTCCGGCGGGGTGATCGCCACGGGCCCCTACTCGAGGCGCATGCGCAACCCCTTTCAAAACCCCTTCGACATCCGGTGTGACGAGACCGCGGGCCAGTTGGTGTGCGACATCGATGCCCGGATCCACGACAGTCGGTTGACCTTCACGAAGATGCGTGGGGCCCCGGTGTCCAATCCGGCTCAGCACGTCCCGCAAGGGTGGGCGCCTTGGGGAGGTCGGTGATGCGACGCGACGTTCGAGTCCGCGTGCGGCCGAGCCCCAATCCCCCCACCGCCAACCCTGGGGGGTGGCCGTGGATCGCCGGCGGGGCCGCGGCCGTGGGGGCGCTCGGCGGCGTCGCCCTTTGGTGTCGGCCCCGAACCGGAGACGTGACGGAGACCGAGGAGGATCTGGCCTTGGCGAAGGTGACGACGAAGGGACGCGTCGACTACCTCGGCTGCTGGAAGCGAAAGCCCTACCGTGCGACCTTGGAGGTCCGGCGCGAGGGACGTCTCGGCCTCATGGCCGACTCGGAGGAGATCCTGACCGACGACTTTCGCACCCGCGAGCAGGCCGAGGCATTTCTCACCGAGAAGCGCGAGGACGTCTCGGTGTTCCTGCTCGACGCACACTCGGGCCTCGGCGGCTCGTCCGAGGATGCCCTCAACCGGGCCGTCGCCCGCGCCGTGGCCCAGGCGGCCAATCCCAACACGCGGCCCCCAACTGGGGTACCCTATGGTCCCCGCACGGAGCCTTGGCGTTGGGGTGGCGTCGGGGTCAACGCACCGCCCTACTACCCCTGTCTATCCCCAGAACTTTCCCCACAACGGTCTGCAGGACCACCGGAGGCACCCGTGAACTACGCACCCAATCCACACACCACCCTGATGGACGCTTACGCCGCCCGAAGCCCGTGGCGGAAGCTCAACAGCGCGATGGCGCGACGCGAGGCAGCGATGCCCGGGTCGGCGCAGTTCCCCCAGGGGACGCGTGGCTTCATGCGCAACCCCGGGGTCTGGCCGGGGATGACCCACACGCAGCAAAAGGCGTTCCCGGGAGGGCCCATCGTCCCGGGCGAGGAAGGCACCCAGCAGACCGCGTTTCCGATGCCGCAGGGGCAAACCCGCGCGCAGCCCATGGTGTTCCAAAATCCGAACGTGATCGGGACGGGGCCGTACTCGAACCCGGCGCAAAACCCCTATCCGGGGGTGGAGTTCTCGGGCTACCAGCGCAACGTCCACCAAAACCCCTTCCCGGGGGCCGAGGCGGCGAGCTACCAGCGCAACCTCTTTCAAAACCCCGGGGCGTGGCCCGGCATGACGGACACGCAGCAGACTGCCTTCCCGCAGGGAGGGAACGTGATCGGGACGGGTCCGTACTCGAACCCGGCACAAAACCCCTACCCCGGTGTGGAGTTCTCCGGCTACCAACGCAACGTCCACCAAAACCCAGGGGCAGCCAACCCGGCAGCCAATCCAGTCGCCAATCCGCCCCGGATGATCTGGAGCGGCCCGTACTCGCGACCGACGCACCCGACGCCGGAGGACCTGATGCACGGCTGCCCTCCGGGGACCCAGTGGGACCCCAAGACGGGCGTGTGTGTGGCCGGCAAGAAGTGCACCAAGAAGTGCGACACCGGCTACATCCTCAACAAGACGACCTGTAAATGCGAGCCACGGACGATCAAGCCCATCGTCGGCGAGGATCCCATTTCGGGTCGTGCGTCCGCGGCCGGGTGGTCACGGGGTCCCCAAGCGACGCCGAACTGCGATGCCAAGTCCGCGACCTGCCCCTCGGGGGCCGCGAAATGGTCGATCACCCAAAACCGATGCATCTGCACGAAGGCCGAGGGGGCGATCACCCCCCGTCCCACGGGCGGTGGCGGCCGGGTCCCCCTCGGGGTGCAGCGCGCCAGCCGGTGGTCGGGCTTTCGCCGACGCAACGTCGGCAACGCCTCGGCGATGGGCAACCCACAGGTGAAGGTCTACCGCTTCTAGCCCGTTTCCCGAGCCCTTCTCGGATTGCACATGACGCAGCTTGTTCCCAGACCGTCCCCCGACGGGGTGCCCGTGCTCGAGGTCGTCTCGAGGGGGATCCCTGGCGAGGCCGGCGACCGGGCCCTCGCGCAAGGCCGGCTCGACGCCCGGCACGGCGTCTATCGGCCCCAGCTCGCCGGATCCCTTCGGGGGGTCTACGAGCAGGGGCAGCGGGAAGTCCTGGGCGCGGCGGCTTCGCGTAAGCGTCGACGCAACCCCGCCTTCGCATGGCAGCCCTCCGGGTGGGGCACCGGGAACTACAATGCCACCTTCGCGTCGCCCAACGCGGTCGTGAACCAAAGCTCCCTGCCCAACATGGCCCCCCTGCCCAACCCCGCGCCTCCCCTTCCCCCCGGCGTGCCCGTGTACGGCCCGGCGGTTCCCCCCGGGGTCTTGGGTCTGGGCCAGGGGTGCTACACGAACTACGACTGCGCCCCGGGGGAGTACTGCCACAGCGGGACCTGCTTCCCCGACGTGTGGTCGGGGGGCTACCACGGCCGAGGGGCCGGGGCGCAGCAGGTGGAGAGCGTCGGGGGCCGTCCCACTCGCTTCAATCCTCGCTTCAATCCTCCGACGACAAGCCCCGGCTACGGGCCTCGGTGCAATTGGCACCCGTGCACCGGAAACTTCCGCAACGTCGGCGGGTGGCGCCCCCGTCTCGCGGCACCGGAGTTCTACCCGCAAGGCACGGGGGGCTGGTCGCGGCCGCACCAGATGTTCCCGAGCTCGATGCTCGGGCCTCTCCGGACCCCGGCCCGTAATCCAGGGCCCCCCAATCCCGGCGTCGGACCGACGGGATTGGCCCTGGCGGCCACGGGCCACGTGCCCCGTGCCAACGGCCCCCGCCGCGCCCGCAACCCCGGGACCATGAAGTGCTCCCAGCGGCCCCTCGCGCCCCCCGACCTGATCCGCCGGCTCCGATGACTCGGACAAGCCGCATCCCGTAGTACACTAAGACCACCACAAGGCAGGAGAACGAACGATGAACGGACAAGCCCACCCCCTCTTTGGCGGCCCTCTCGGCGACGCGGGTCGCAGCGGCGCAGGCGTTGGACTGGCCCCCTTGTCAGAGGGCTTCACCGCGTTCGTCCCGAACCCCGGCGCGGCCTCGATGCCTGGCATGACGGGCGTGCAGCAGACCGCCTTTCCGCCCGGCGTGATGAACCCCGCAGCCATGAATCCCATGGTGCCCGCGACCCCGCACCGTCCCATGCAGTTCAACCCGCCCATGAACTTCGCGGCCGCTCCTGGGCCGCACCCGATGCACTTCAACCCCAAGGCGATGCAGGCCGCGCAGCCGCCTCGTCCCATGCAGTTCAACCCGGGGGCGTGGCCCGGCATGCAAGCCACCCAGCAGACCGCGTTCCCACCCCGCGTGGCCGCGAACCCGGGCAGTCACGCCCAGTGGATGCATCGGTCGTACGGGGGCAACAAGGTGCGGTACCAGACTCCGCAGGGCGCGTCCGGCTACGTCGAGCCCCACCGCGTCTACATCACGCCAAGCGGTGCGCTGACCAGCAACCCGTACGTGATCAACGCCCAAACGAAGTACCTTCGTAAGTGGCTGCCGGCCGCGTGGGGTCCGCGTCGCCCCGGGGACGCTCGAGGCCCTTGGGTGCAGCTTTCGGCCGGCAACGTCAACGTTGGCCTGCTCCACGCGCCCGGCATGCCGACTCGGCCGGTCACCGTGCTCCAGGTCGAGAACACGATGTACGGCGGCGCCAAGGCCCTGGTCCGGCACCGCAAGGGCACCCCGGGCATCGCCCGCGCGGCCAACCCCAGCCACGTGCGGACGGTGTCGACGCGCCGGCGCCGACGACCTCGACAGGCGTACCGGATCACCGCCGGCGAGCTCGAAGGAGGCGTGGGGTGCAAGCTCTTCCCGGGCATGCCGAAGTGCCAGCCGAAGGTCATCTGCCCACCCGGCTACGAAAAGGTGTACACGCCCAAGCAGGGAACCCACTGTCTCCCCTCGGGCTCGTCGCCCGGTCGGGCCGCGCTCGCCAATCCACGGCAGGAATGGGACGGCCGCGAGGACCGGAGCCGCCGTCGAATGGCGGCCCGCGGGCTCGCCGCCCGCAACCCGCCTCCGCGCAACAACCTCGAGCGTCTGACGAAGTTCTTGGGGGACTTGGGGACGGGTCGCAAACGCCTTGTGCTGGATCGTAAAGGCATTACGGTCCAGGACAGGGCTGCATGAGCGGGTACGACCATCACGGAGGCGACCACGGAGGCCATAGCTCTCGGCCCAAGGAGACGATCCTCCGGGTGCGGAAGCTTCCGGGAGGGACGCTCGAGTTCGAGGACTGGCGCGGGAAGAGGACCCAGTGCGCCCCCGGGGATCTCGGAACGCAGGTGAGCCAGCTCCTCGATGACCCGGCACTTCCGAGGGTCGACGTCGTCTCGCCGGGCTTCGAGCAGTTCGTCCACCAGTACGCGACGCGCTTCATGCCGCCCGAGCTGCGTCCCCTGGTGGGGCCCGGGGTCACGATGGTGCAGCAGGCCTGGGCCTACTTCCAGCACATCCAGCGCGAGCACGCGCAGCGCCGCTATTACGAGGCCGGTCAGCGCGCCCGACAGCAGCAGCAGCAACAAGAGCGCCAGCAAAGCCCCCAAGGAAGGACCTCGCGCCCGGTTCGTCGCCGCGGGCAGAAGGTGGGGTAGGACCCCTCTCCGCAATCGGTCGAAAATATGGGAGACTAAGCCGGGGCGCGGCCTTGATCCCGCCCGGAAGCACAAGGACGGTGACCTCGACGATGAATCGGCGTCCTCCCCCTCGGCGTAATCCCGAGCCGGAGGTCGCTGCCAACCAAGCTCCGATCAAGACGCAGGTCATGCAAGTGCCCTGGGTGACCCTGGTGGTCACCACAGCGATCACGACCCTCACAGGCTATGCCGTGCTCGAGCTGATCAAGTATGGCCATCGAGCCTTCCAGCGGCGGCGACAGGCGGAGGCCGACGCGCTGACCGCCTCCAATCCCAAGCCGGCCCAGCTGCCTGCGATGGGCATGCGGGGCGACGGCACCTTCTCGCTCCCCACGCCCGCGCACAGTTTCGCCCCCGCGGAGAGCAACGTGCGCCCCTTCACCGGCTTCGCCGCCCCGGCGCCCGCTCCCCAGGCGCCCGCCCAGCGGCCAAACGGGGGCCACTTGACCGATGTGTCGACGCCCACCGGCTACATCGAGCACCAGGTCAAGTCGATGCAGCAGCAGCAGTACGAGATCAACGCCCGCATGCAGCAGCTCGAGCAGCTGCTGCGGCAGGCGGGTCCTCCCCAACCGCAGCAACGCGCGAGCTGATCCTCATGGTCGCCCAGCCTCACTACGCCTACGAGCAATCGGTCCTGGCCAACGCCATGGGGGCCCGTCAGCCGAACCTCGCCCCGGTGCATGGGTTTCACCATGCCCAGGTCGTGGGTACTTACGATCACGAGCAGGCCGAGCGCCTCATGGGGAAGTACCTCACGTGCTCGGGCATCCACCTGCCGCCCGACCCGTCGCCCCGCAGTCTCACGGGCGACGCGAAGCGCTTTTGGGAGCAGGCGCGACGCGAGGCGAACGAGGAGTACCACGACGACAAGCTCGCCCAGAAGACCGCGTGGAAGGCCCTACGGCTCTTCTTCCGCAGCGAGGGGCGCCAGTATATCTGGCGCCCGGCGATGCCGAGGCCGGGCCACGGTCCGATCACCCATATCGGGCAGACGGGGGACCTCGTCTACCTGGGCCCCTGCGTCGAGTTCACCTACATCGACGGCGACGCGCTGCTGCACTTTTGCCGTTTCGAGGACGGATTCCCGGCCCCGTTGTATTGGTCGGACCCCTACAAGTGCCTCTACGTGTTCCCGGGCCTCGACGCTTTCGCCGCCCCGTGCGAAGCCCCGGATCGGTGGAGCAGCGAGGCCACGATGTTTCAGCGCTGGGCCCAGCGACCCCCGCAGTGCGCCCGCGACATTTCCACGCCTGATACCAATGTCCAGCTCTTCGGAAACATGGACACCCTCGTGTACCGCAGCGACAAGTGGCACGACCCCAATGACGACCAGCGGACGATGAACGGGAGTCAGGAGTACATCCATCAGTTCGGCGACGGGGTGGGCACCTGGCTCGGCCCGAGCTACGGCCAGAACCATGTGCCGGCAGCCATCGTGATTACGGGCGGCTGCCTCGACGTCGAGGAGCGGGGGATCATCCACTGAGGTCGGCATGATCACGGTCGGTCGCATACTCTTCGTCAGCGGCGTGGTCTTCGGGTGTGGCTATGCGCTGCACCGTCGCCGAAGACAGCAAGAGCGCGCCGAGGCGGAGGCCCATGCGCGGGCCCAAGCACGCGCACGTGCCATGGAAGAGGCCATCGCGGGCGTGTGGTCCGAACCGCGCCCGCTCATTGCCGACGTCGAACGGAGTCTCCGCGGTCCAGGCCAGACCGCTGCCACGATCCCCGCCACGGGACGTCGACTGGAGGTTCCTCTCACTCCGCAAGCGCAGCGCGATTGCTGGGCGGCCGCGGAGTACCTGGCCATGGAAGGACAAACCGAGAATCGGGAAGGCACCATCCGCCGGATCCTCCAAGGAAGTGTGGCTCCCGCGGTCGACTGGTCGGACGGTTTCGCTCCCTACCGGGGCGACCTCCGCTTTCGGGATGTGTATGAGGCCACTGGCGACCTTCTCGATCTCGCCGAGCTCAGCCACAAATACGGTACGGGGACCGAGGGCAAGGATAAAGGCGGCCTGGTGTGTCCCGGTTGGGTGCACGAGCGAGGGGCTCCCTCCGCCGACGTTCGCCCCAACGACTACGTCGAAGTGCTCGTCAGCGAGTACTCGCCCGACCCGGCCGACGACATCGCGCATGCGGAGTGGGCCTGGGTGAAGGTGGCGGCGGTTCCCAAAAACGACAACGCCGTGGCAGGAGCGATCACCTTGGAGGCGCCCCCCGGAGGCCAAAGCCACGTGCTCAAGCACTCCTCGCTGCACGGATTCGAGCCCGGCCAAAATCTCGTCGTCCCGCGGTCGTGCATCTTCGCCGTGGTGAAAGGAAGGTAACGATGCATCCCTTGGCACCCCACTCCCCTTCCCCGGCACGCGTCCCCAACGGACCGATCCGCGACGCGACCCCCTTCGAGCGATGGTGGTACCACCGGACGCCGGTGGAGCGCGGTTTGGCCATTGGGGCGGCGGCCCTGGCTGTAACCGTTCCGACCGTTATGGTGATCCGGTGGCTCCGAACGCCGGCCCCCTTCTCGCAGGTCAGCCCCCAGTGCAACGACTTCGCCCTCGCCACCAAAGAGGAGATCGACCGTGCGATCCGCCCGCAGGTTCAAGCGGAAGCGCGCCGCGGCGCGGTCGACCCCTTCTCGATCACCACCGAGTTCATCCGTCGCTATGCGCCACAGTGTCGCGCCTACCCGGAGACGGTGCGCAACCCGGGTGAGGCGCAACTCTACGTGACCAGCTTCACGGAGGTGATGCGGATCATGCAAGAGGAGCGCCTGGTGAGTCCCGAACAAAAGGGCTACTTCCTCGAGATGGTCAGCGTGTGGGGCCAAAGCCAAGGACTTCCGGAGTCCGCTCTGCCCACCAAGCCCCCGGCGACCGCGCCTGCGGAGCAGCCGCCAACAGGAGGAAGCTGAGGGAGGGATGGGGTCCACGAGTGGACAGCGGGTGTGGCACCGGGTCGAGGCCCCGGGGACCCACCGTGGCCACGCGATGGAAGGGACGATCCACGGGCGCCCCTTTCGCGCGTGGGAAAATGCCGACGGCACCTGGATGCTCGGCGAGCAGGGGGCACCGCCCGTGCGTGTCCAGGGTGACTGGAGCGCCGTCCGGGAGCTCGCCGACCAGATCGCTCGCGGCAACCCGGGCCAGCAGACGAATCCGGTGGATCCCCTCACCGCCACGGCGGCAGTGGCAGGCGCTGCCATCGCGATGCGCCACTCCCTCCAGACGAACCCCTGTGGCCCGCGCAATCCCTTCGAGGATGCAGCAGCCCGGTCGCGTGCCGTCCAGGAGGTCGTTCCTGGGCATTGGATCACGGGAGGGGTGGGCATCGGCCCGGGTGGGGCCGTGAGTGTGCGCGTCCGCCCCGGAAAGGGCCACGCGACCAAGAAGCGTTTGGAGGCCTTGGGCTTCCCGGTCCAGGTGATCGAGATGCCCGAGCCCAGGCCCCGAACCGCAGGTCCCCGGCCGAACCCTCCGGGGGCGCCCCCCCCTTTGCTGATCGACACCCTCGGTGCTCTCCAAGCGGCGTACCTGATTTACCGTGCCGCGCACTGGCAGGTGAAGGGCGCCGGGTTCTACGGGGACCACCTCCTCCTCGCCAAGATCTACGAGGAGTCCGAGCAGCACGCCGACGATTGGGCCGAGCAGCTGGTGGGCTACTACGGCCCCCAGAGCGTCGATCTCACGGGGGATCAGCTGAGTGCGATCAACCGCGCGGTGAAGGTCTTCGAGGCCCAGCCCGACCCCCTCCGTCGCTCCCTTCGCGCGGCACTGACGATCCGGGAGTTCTTGGACCGGGCCTACAAGGACCTCAAGGACTCGGGCGAACTCAGCTTGGGGTGGGATGACCTGATCATGTCGGTCAGCCGCGAGAAGGACAAACACGTCTACCTCTTGCAGCAGGCCCTGGGCCTCGGCCCCCAACCACGGGAGGGCTACGCATGAGCTGGTTTCTGAACCCGTGGCAACACACGGGTGACGGCGGGTGCATGGTGGGCCCCATGACCCGCGGTGAGCCCTTCCCATGCGACGACGACTTTCGGCACACTCGCACCGGAAAGCTCATCAACGTCACCACGTCGACGGACGCCCATTTCTCTCCCGCGCTGACCGAGTTCCAATCGCTCTCCGAGCTTCAGTCGTTCGAGGGCGTGGGAGAGGTCCGGCGCATGAACCCGGAGACGTACTCGGAGTGCGAGGCACTCGCCCACCAGGTCGTGAGTCTCCTCGCCGCCGCGGCCGGCCTCGAGCATGATGAGGTCTACCCTGACGCCCGTGAAGCGGTGCGCCGCATGGCCATCGACACGGAGCGTGAGCTCATCGAAGAGACGCGGGAGGCCATTGAGATCCTTCACGCCGCGCTTCCTCACGCCGAGGCGATGCTGGCCCACCACTGGCACCGGCAGATGAATCCGCTGGACCCCCGCGAGCGCGCGGCCCTCTACGCCTGGGTAGGGGACCTCGTGGGCGCCACCATGGGTCTCATGGTCGGCACGGTCTTGGGTGCCGCACTGCCCCAGGCCGCCGGCGTCCTCACGGTGCTCTTCGCGTGGGGCGGTGGTGTGGCGGGCAGCGGCGTGGGAGCGGGGATGACCCCAGGGTTCGCGGGCGCGCGCCGCCGGCGACTCCAGCGCTACGCGAGCATCGGAGGTCTTGTTTTTCCGCCCCTCGGCATTGGCTCCGCCCTCGGGGGGTACGTGGGGGCCAGGGCGCCCGACGCCTCGGCCAACCCCTCGGTGATGGTGGGACAGCGCGTCGAGACGGCGGACGGCCGTGTCGGGACAGTGGAGCACACGGTCCGCTCGCATGTGTGGCTCCGCACGGACACCGGCCACCTTCTGGGGCTGCACCAGGACGAGATCGCCCGTGTGCTTCAGCCTCGTTCGCTGCAAGGGAACCCGGGTGCGTCGTGGCGCTCGCGCTCACTCGTTCCCGATTTCTCTTTCAACCCTTCCGTCCCAACGAAGGGGAGATCCCCCAAGCCGAAGAAGGGGCGAAAAAAGAAGCGTCGCAATCCTGAAGGGCGCACGGAGACCGTCGTCGTGGCCGCCGTTCGCCCCGACGGGGCGGAAGAGCACGCCATCGACCTGGAAAGGGCCGGAGAGCACCTCGTCATTCATCCGACGATGCGGACGCTCGAAGAGGTCCGCGCCGCCGGGCGCGGGCGCCCCCACTCGTGGCAGGTGACCCATGTTCCCACCGGCCAAGCGGTGGCGGTTGTTCGTACCCGGGATTGGGCCCGCAAGTTGGCGAAGGAGATCGAGGCGTTCTCCGGACCGGGCATCGGCTCCCGGGATCTCGAGACGGTCCAGGTGGCGGTCGGAGGCCCCGGACTAAAGCGCGCTCTCTACATTGCCCACGTGGCGCGTCAGTCTTGGGAGTCCCCTGACGAGCGAGGCCGCTTCCCAACGTTCAAGAAGTGGAAGAAGACCGGGCACGAGCTCAATCCCGATGAGGAAGAAGACGAGTTCGACCGCAAGCTGAAGGTTGCCGTCGCCGCGGGGGTGGGGGCCATCGTGGGGGGGCTCGGGGGTGCGGTCGTGGGTCTGATCATAGGGTCGGGTGTCGGCTGGGCGGTCGGGACAGCGCTAGCGGGCGGCTTCATGGCCTCGACCGCGCTGGGGGGCGTCATGTTCGGGGGGACGTTCGGGGTTCCCATCGGAGCCCTGGTCGGAACGATCTGGGGCGCTGTGGCGCTGACCGGCCGAGCCATGGAAGGGCACGAGAACGCAGGCCCCGCCAAGCTTGGGGCCGGTGTCGGCGCTGCGTTCTTCACCCCCGTCGGTGCGGCAGTGGGGGGATACCTAGGAGCATAGGGAGAGCCACGATGAGAGCGCACTACCAAGGGAACACCTACTCCGTCGCCTTCGACCAGCAGGACGCGGCCATTTTCTCGGCGTTCACGGACGTGCCGGAGGGCGTTGTCGTGGGAGAAGGCGCGTTCGTCTATGACTCGTGGACCGGCGACCTGATCGCTCGCCATGGAAGTGCAGCCGCCCGCGACGAGGTGGAGTGGCTGGTGTTCTCCCAGGATGCGCAAGCCTTTGGGGTGGAAGACCTCGGGCGCCAAGGCTGCCAGGTGAACCCCTACTCCTACTGCCTTCCCGAGCTGGCCCAAAACCCGAAGAAGCACGACTACGTGGGTCGCCGCATCGAGCTCGTGCACACCGACGACCCTCACACGGAGCTGCGGCCAGGCGACCGCGGCACCGTCAAGTTCGTCGACGACGCCGGCACGATCTTCGTGGACTGGGACAAGGGCAGCCGACTGGGCCTCGTGCCCGGTGCCGACCATTTCCAATGGGTTGCGGCCGAGAATCCTACCCAGATCAGCCGCACCCGCGGCGTCAAAACCATGAAGGGGCCCTACAGCGCGGCCAAGGGCTACGAGCCCTGGATTCAGAAGTCCGGCGTCCTGGGCGAGGGATTTCTGACCACGATGAGCAAAAAAGAGCGTCACAAGGCGCTCGACAACTGCGTGGCCGCGTATGGCTACCGTAGCTGCCTTGGGCGCATCATGGCCCTCGAACGCGCCAAGCGGGGGCCCCGGGGGCAAGGGGAGGGCGTTGGGGTGAAGTACGCCAGCAAGCTGAAGGAGTCCCGCGAGTACCTGAAGAAAACCTACGGCGGGAAGGGCTCGTTCAAACGCGATGCGCAGTCCAAGAAGGAGGCGCGCGCGAGGGTTCGCGCCGCCGCGGACAACCCCTCGGCCACCCAACACGCGGAACACGCCGCCGCCTACCTCGAGGCGGGTCAAAAGGCGATCAAGTCGGCTCAACGGCACTCCGAGCGCATGGAGAAGTCCAGCGCGAAGAAGAAGAAGAAGGAGTACGACGCAGCCTGCGAGCGGGCGAAAGGGGCGTGGCGCTATGCTCTGTTGGCGCTCCACGAACTCGAGCACGGCCGCATGACGAGGGAGCAGGGAGCCCATGTCCAAAGCGCGAGCCTGAACCTTCAGATCGCCGCCTCCGCCCTTCTCGACCACCTCGGCTGCGGCTGGGCCCCCAATCCCTACCACGGGGACGCCGTGGCCCTGGCCCGCTACCGGCAACAACGAGCTCGATGGGAGAAGGAAGGGCGCATGGGACCTCCTCCCCTTCCCCAGAGAGGGACCCACTGAAATGGCGTGCACGGGCACCATGAACGCGGTGTCTGCCTACCTCCAAATGGCCGGTCCAGACAGGGCGCGACAAGGGAACTTCGCCTTGTCGGGCGAACCTCTGGCCGAAGCGCCCGGCGGTCAGGTGACCGTGGGGGACGCCACCGTCTACTACGTGGGCGGCGAGCCCTTCTATTTGGCCCCTCATCTCCAGGCGGCGCAACAGGCCCAGGCTCAGGCGAACCCGAGCCAGAGTGTCCACCGAGCCGCCTTTGCAGAGGCGGTCCAGCGCGCCCTCTACTTCCTGCGGGAGGCGCAAACAAAGCGGGCGCAAGGAGATGTGCACGGCGCCCGCGAGGCGATCAACCACGCCGAGTGCGACCTTCGGGTCGCATACACGGAGGCAAACTACGGCAAGCGTGATGACGCTGAGCTCGAGAAGATGACGCAGCGCCTCGACAAGGTCTATCCTGAGATCCAGTCCCTGAAAGCGGAGATCTGGCAGACGAGCTGATCACCATGGCGAAGAAGCACAAGGTTCCGAAGAGACGGAAAGGGGGGAGCTGGGTCGCGTACCACGACGGGCGCGCCGAGATGATCCGTGACGCGGAGGAGGCGGGCCAGAAGCGCTTTTCCAACGAGCTCCAGCGTCGGGCGGGGAAGGTGGCGGCGGCGCACGAATCGGTCCGCGATGCCGAGCGAGGGTCGGCCAAGTCAGGCCCGGGGACCTACCCCTGGTACGAGTGCGTGGATGACCAGCGCGCCGCAGGGTACTCCCAGGAGCGGGCGGACCAGATCTGTGGTCGCATTCGTGCTGACTCACGGGCGCGCTACCCCGAGTACTGGGCGGCCCGCGAGGCAGGTGCGAAGAAGAAAAAGTCGTCCAAGAAGAGTTCGAAGCCGCGCCGCGTGAGACGGGCTGCGGATGCCAATCCCGCCGGAGCGGCGGGGGCCCTGGCCCCGCTCGGGGCCCACCTCGGCACCTCGGCCTTGGCGGATGGTATCGCCCGTGTCTTCTCCAACCCCGGCGCCCGAGGGGACGGCGCCCCCTACTGTGGGATCGGGCTCGATGCAGGCCCCAAAGCGGAGCCCCCTCGAGACAACATCATCATCTTGGACCGCGCCGGGAACATTCTGGAGATGATGGAGGCTCCGGCAACGCTGGCCGAGCTCGACGCTCGGTACCCCGGTCTCCCAATCTTCGGGCCTTTCAAAGTGCTCGCCTCCGACATCCGTCGACTCCGGCGCCAGGCGGCCCATGGAACGCCCGTCATCGAAGAGACCCGGCCGCGGGGGCGACGATGAGCGGATTCGCCACCATGGTGCAGCACCGGGTCGCCGCGGCGGCTGAGAACGGCACCCTCGCCCGTAACCCCGACCGCACCAGTTCCCGATTTCTGGAGGCAGGGTCGCGGGCCCTGGGGCACTTGACCACGAACAACCGAGCCTGCGCGGAGGACGTTCGCTGCAAGGAGGTGTGGGACGTGCTCGCGCTCGCCTACGACCAGGGGACGGCGGCCGACCATCGAACCGCGCTCACTCGGCTCCAATCGCTTCTGACGAACCTCACTGAAGAAGACGCCGATGTTGCGGGTGATGGTCGCATCCAGGGCTTTCGTCGCCGCCTCCACCTCTTCTTGGACCACTGAGCATGCATCGCCCCAACCCACAGACATGCGAGATCCGCGTAGCGGTCGGCTACCCCATGACTGGCAAGGTCATGGACGAATACGAGATCGACGCAGTTTGTGTCTCGCCCCTCTACGCGGTGAACCGTCAGATGCAGCGGGACGAGGATGGGGAGATCGACTACGCGACCCGGTCTTGGAACGTGACCCACCTCCCGACCGAGTATGCGGTGATAGCGAACCTACCTACCAAGGGGGTCGCTGTCGCCTTCGCTGAGCGGCTCGTGGAGCTGGGGTTTGGCTCGGAGTCCACGGATCCCTTGGTGGCCAGCTCAGAGATGGCCCGTCAGGGCGTGGCGGAGTTCAAGGCATGGACGCTGGCCCAGGTGCAGCAGAAGGTCGTGGCGGCCCCACTCGAGGAGGGGATCCGGAGCTGGCCCGACGTGGCCCAGGGGCGCCCCGCCAAGAAGAAGAAATCCACGAAGCGCAAACCGCCCAAAAAGGCCAGCAAGAAGGTCCCAAAGAAGAAGAAGGGCAAGAAGAAGAAACGGGCGAAAAAGGAGAAGGAAGAGCCCGATCTTCTGACGCTGGCTCGCCAGATCCCCGACTCCAACCCCCCAGCTCCCCTCTCGGGGGAGCTGGCCGACGCCAAGGCCCAGTGCCTGTGGTAACCTCGCCGGCGAAGGAAACTCGCCTTCCCTATCGGTCCGACCTGTCGGGCCAAGGAGCACAACTCAATGACGACGCGTAAAAAGAAGACCAACCCCAAGAAGAAGCGCAGCAAGAAGCGGCCTTCCGCGCGCGGCAAGAAGAAGTCGACGAAGAAGAAGTCGCGCAAGAAGAAGTCGACGAAGAAGAAGGCGAAGAAAAAGGCGTCGTCGCGCAAGAAGAAGTCGACGAAGAAGAAGGCGCGCAAGAAGAAGGCCGGCGCGCGTCGCAAGAAGAAGCCGACGAAGAAGAAGGCGCGCAAGAAGAAGGCCGGCGCGCGTCGCAAGAAGAAGTCGACGAAGAAGAAGGCGCGCAAGAAGAAGTCGACCAAGAAGA
>CALJKZ010000225.1 GCA_937983085.1 uncultured Gemmatimonadales bacterium | reverse complement strand
GCGCACGAAGGTGCCGACCTTCCCGGAGGGCGCGACCCGTACGAACCACTACACCGGCTTCCGGCAGGAGCTGGAATCGGTGCGGCACGAGACGAGCGCGCCGGCGACGATCCTCCGGCTGGACTACGCCTACAGTAAGGTCCACGATAGGCTCTACGAGCGGTATGGGGCCTCGGGGTCATCCGGCGACGCCTTCGCCTATGACAAGATGCGGCGGCTCACGAACGCCTGGATGGGGTCAAGCAACCCGGCGTCGCCCGTGGGGAACACCTACACGAAGAAGATCGACTACAACTACGACGACGACGGCAACCGGACGTCGGTGGTCGTGACCCCCTACGGCCAGAGCGCCCAGACGACGAGCTACTCCACGAACAACCTGAACGAGTACACGAGCGTCGGCGGCACCACGCAGGGCAACGACGCGAACGGCAACCTGACCGACAACGGCACGTTGACGTTCCACTACGACTACAAGAACCTGATCGTCCAGGTGAAGCTGAAGGCGGACAGCTCCGTCGTCGCCAGCTACCGGTACGACGCACTGGGACGCCGAGTGGAGAAGAACACGGGCGACGTGGAGCGGTACATCCGCTCGACCTGGACCTGGCCCGGCCACCGGGACAACATCTCCCACGTCGTCAGCGTCTACGATGGTTCGGACGGCTGGCTCCAGAACTTCGTGTGGAGCGACGAGATCGACGGGATCGTGATGCTCGAGCAGGCCGATGTGCTCGACTACGACTCCGACAGCAACGTCACCGAGATCACGCGGCACTTCTACCACACGAACGCCTTGGGCTCGGTGATGGAGATCACCGACCTGAACCAGGTCTCGGCGGTGAGCTGCCGCTACGACCCCTACGGTAAGGTCACGATCACCGTGGGCGGCACGCAGCAGGCCACGGACCCCCTCGGCCAGCATTGGACCTTCACCTGTCGCTTGCTAGACGAGGAGAGCGGACTCTACTACTACCGGGCGCGATACTACGGTGCAGATGTGGGGAGATTCCTGCACCGGGATCCGCTTGGCTATTGCACGTACCCGAACCTCTTTCAGTACGCTGATTCAAGCCCGGTAGTGCATCGCGACCCTTCCGGCCAAGACCCCATGGTCTTCATCCCCGACCCAACGCGCCTTCCCCGCATGGTTGCCAAGTGGGTAGACCGGAAGTTCCGTACCGGAGAGCATCGGCCGCCTCCTGATCCGGCTCCGGTCCCCCCGGAGCCGGGTTCAGCCGCCGGAGTGTTTCGCGCCTTCGGGCAGTGTATCTGCACTGTGAGATACACATACATCTCTCCGCCGGGCTCTTGGATTGCCGGATGGATGACGAAGGTCGTTGAGTACCCCCTTGGCCTCTGCCCCAAGAACGAGGCCGGACTAATGATGTGCCAGGCGCACTGTGCGGCTGACGCCTACCGAATCGTGTCAGGCATTAACGCCGCTGCTACCGTAGGGGGCCCCCTAAGCCTCATGGTGTCAACGATAACGTTCCCTGTCGGGGCCACGCTGCCATCAGGTGCCTCCATGGGAACGTACGTTTCGCCAGTAACTCCCGGCGGAGGTGTAGCGCACGTCTGGATGGCTGCGAGGTGTCAGTGAACATTCGGGGACGGGTTGTCGATGACCAGCAGCGCCCGGTGCACGGGGCTCGAGTACTGCTCGTCAACTGCTGGGGCTCTATCGGGGAGGAGGAGACTGGTAATGCGATCCGGCAGTGCACAACTGATCACGAGGGGCGATACAGCTTTGACGGTCAGCAGCGCCTGATCTCACTAGCGACTTGTGTGCGCGCTAGGACCACACGTCACATCTCTCAGAAGGTCAGGGCGCACGTGTGCGTCCCAGATCTTGTGATACATAGCGGTGTCATCGGGTGCGTGAAAGTCACTTGGAAGAACGGTGCGCCCGCTCAGGACATTGCGGTCTCGGTGAATCTCGCCGCCCGTGTGCACGGAACAGAGGAGATGTCGCTGGACTCCGCGCGCGGAGTCACGAACGCGCTCGGATTGTTCTCATTTGGACCGGTCCCGGAGATCGAATATGCGAGCATCATGGTTACATGTCAACGTGATCACCATGTGCCGCACTCCCTAGTGTGGGAAGAGCGCAGACTTGTCGAAGAGCTGTTCGTTCACCTTGATGTTGCGAGTGTACACGGCATGGTTCTCACTTCGGAGGGGATCCCAGCGGCGGGATACCGTGTAGGCCCGTGGCCCGAGGATGCTCGCGCGCTTGTAACAACCGCTCCTGATGGTGTCTTTCTGTTGCGCTTCTTGGGGCTGATAGGCCGCGGCATAATCGTGTACGATCGCCTTGATGGTGAAGTGGCTGGAGGTGCGCTCCTGGTACATGAGCAGCCGCTCGAGAAAGAGAACTTAGGCGTTCTGCGCCTCCCACGCCTTGGTATGTGCGCAATCCGGCTGCAAGACGCGGATGGGCGCCCCCCGCAGTCGGGGACCGTTGCATGGAGGAGAGCTGAGGCCCACTGGGCCGCGGCTGGTGTGCAATGTGACACAACGGGGGTTGCACGTCTCCACCGAGTGCCTCTAGGCGTGAACTTGATGCTTACCGCTACGATTATCTGCGTAGGTGGCGAACGGCTGGTTCAGGAGTTCGCTGTGCGATTCAAGAACGATGCGGGCTTGGTGCTGACGGTAGATGGCGGCGGCACTGTCGTCGTTCGCGTACACCCTACTAGCCGCCTCCACGGAAACCTCTGTGATCTGACGTTTATCTCGGAACATCGCGTCATGGCGGCGTTTCAAGAAATGGCCAGGCGGGAGCTGCGTGTGTGGGTCCGGCCAGGTGACTACGAGCGACTGAAGGTAGAGGTAACTGGCTTTGAAAGCGTCACCCTTCGAGATGTCGAAGTGCGGGAGGTGGGCCCAACTGTGATTGACGTTCGGCTGACCGAGCCCACCCAATGATCCCGACAACCCGGCCGCGCGTCGATGATAGGACGCCACGAAGCACGATAGCGGATGCGGCCGGGGTCGGTCGCGGGCGCGCCCCAGGCAGGCCGCCGGTGGGGTCCGTAACGCCCCCCCGCCAACTTGGCCTCGCGGCTACGGCGCGCTGCCGGGAGGCGACCCTTCCCCCGTCACAAGGGTGATGCCCAAGCGCTGCCCAAGTTCCGGACTCTGTGGACGTAATGGACGCCATGGACAAGTCGCGCTCGTAAGTTCTTGGGAAATAAGGGCCTTACAACGCATTATGAGTCCGCTGCTCTGACCGGTTGAGCTATGGCCCCGTGTGATCGGAAGTCTAAACCCGGTGCGGGGTTACGGCAACTGCGCGCAAGGCGGGCGCGCGCCGCTCCCGCGGCTGATGCTCATCGTGATGACCAAGAGCGGGGAGGCGGCGGACCGTGGGACCCGGCCGCGTGGTAGAGACTCTGCTATGGGCGATGAGCGAGTGGTCGTCTTGGTCCACGGGACGTGCTTGAGTCCCGTCCACTGGTTCACGCGGCATCCATGCCACCGGCATGGGACTTGGACGCAGGCGTCCTCTCCCTTCGTCGGTGGCCTGAAGGCGCGGCTGCAGGGCCGGACAATCGTGCGCAGGGTTCAGTGGTCAGGCATGAACTCATTCGGTGGTAGGCGTGCCGCCGCCGAGCGGCTAAGGCGGAAGCTCGCGCGACTGTCCGCCGTTTACCCGAACGCTCGCCGCTTCGTGATCGCCCACAGCCACGGTGGCAACGTCACATTGCTCGCCTTGGGCGCGAACGATGCACAGAGAGTCGATGGCGTAGTGTGCATGGCGACACCGTTCCTCCATCTGGGGTGGCGCGACCTCGGGCCCATGACTGGGCCCATCGCAAGGACGCTCCTGGCTGTCACTCTGGTCGCTCTAGGTTTTGCATTTCTGTTCGGTGCCGCTAGCGGAATCCGGAGTCTGCCGGACTCCCTACTCTTTGGTGTGATCAAGATCCTCCTCACGATGATCCTCGCCGGCGTTACTGGGTTGACCCTCCTCGTACTGTTTCACGACGCCCCCGACGGGCCGTCCGCTGTCGATCTCACGCCGGACCACGGCAAAGAGTGGTTCCGAGTGTCCGCGGCGCGCTTCCTGGACAGACACGCCCTCCCTTCGATGGCTCCGAGCCCGTTGCTGTCGGTCCGCCTCCCAGGGGACGAGCCGGGTGCCTTCCTGTCGCTGTCTTACCTCATCGCACGAGGCGTATCTCTCGCCTGGAACCTCTGTACTCGCCCCCTACTCTGGCTCTCGTTCCTCGTTCGCCACCCGCGTGTTCGTGCGGTGGCACAGTCGATCCTATGGGCCGCGTGGATCCCCCTCTTCCTCTTCGGTGTCAGCCTCTTCTTTATCCTGCCGATCGCACAGCATGTACTCCCTGCATCTGTCGTGGACACAGTCATGATGGTCTCGGCGGTGGGGATGTTCCTGTCCGGCGCGGTGATCATGGTGTTCTGGCTGTGGGGCTGTCTGGAGTACCTGGTCGTGTTCGCGTGGGGTTTGGCAATGATCGTTCCGGCCTTGTTGCTGCTCACGCTGTCTGCCGCAGCCTACGGCCTCCCATGGAGTGCTGTCTCGGTGATGCTCGAAGTCATGCAGGATACGAACCCCCCGGGTGGATCCGTGAGCCGCGTGGTGCCAGACTCAGTCGCGACCCCCAGCGGCGCCGCCTTGTACCACTCCAGGGTGTACGACAATCCCGCGGCTCTTGATGCGATAGCAGCGTGGATCTCAAGCCTTCCAGAGAAGAGGGAAGGGGCTTGACCTTCCCCAAGCACCTAACGACTCTGCCGCCCCCTGAGAGCGATTCACCGCCCGCTCCCTCCGCCCGTCGGCTACAGCGGCCTGCTAGATAGCCGCCCCAACCCCACACCGCGCACAGTTGTGGTCGGGCTGGTCCCTCGCGTTGCACGCTGGGCACTTGAAGGCTGCGAGGGTGCGCCTCCTGTCGTGTCATCAGCCTAGAGGGAACCGCGTTCGTACCCTCTTGTCGGCGCCAAGACTGATGCCAAGCGATGCCCAAGTCCAAAACGCCCGTAATGGACGTCATGGACAAGTCGCGTGCCCCCCCGCCCCAGGCCGCACGCGCGAGGTGTAGCATGGGGCCATGCGGAGTCGCTCCGGAAGAGTCGGCCCGCGCGTGCTCGTCTCGCTGCTCCTCGCGGCCTTCGTCGCGGCGCAGGAAGCGCCCCGGGACGATCCCGGAGAGCCGGGCGACGCTGACCGCGCGTTCGACTCGGCCCGCCCGCTCGTCGTGGTGTTTGTCGGGGAGCCGTGGTGGAACGAGTCCAGGAGGCACTTCGCCGCGTCCCTCCGGCCGGGCAAGGTGGTTACGATCCGGAAGGGCGACCGGTGGTACGTCCTGCCCGGGAAGTTCATCGGCGGCATCTCTCGCTCCCTAGCCGCCAACCCGGACTTCAAGTCGGCGGACCTCGCCGGGCTCGTGGAGGAGATGAGGGAGAAAGACGTGCCGGGCCTGTCGCTCGCGGGCTGCTCGTCCATCCGCGATGACGACCTCCGGCTCCTGGCGCGTGTCCCGAAGCTGCGCCACCTGGTCCTCGGGGGAGGTTGGGAGCCGCCCCTGATCACGGCCGAAGGCCTCACGCACCTGCAGGCGCTCGAGGAACTGGAGACCCTCGATCTCGCAGGCCTTTCCAGCTTCGTGTTCGCGCCCTCGCCGCTCCTGGCTCGCCTCGGCATCGAGGGCGTGCGGGATGGCGGGAAGCGCGACGGGGTCACGGACGAGCAGCTGCAGCCGCTCAACTTGCTCGGCTCACTGAGAGAGGTGGACCTCTCGCTGTGCCCGCGCATCACGGCGAAGGCACTGGCGCACCTGAAGGGCCTGAAGAACCTGCACACGCTTCGGCTCCGGGGCACGAACCTCGGGGACGACGCGATTGCCGAGATCGCGCGCTTCGCGGGGAAGATCACGGACCTCTCGCTCGCTTGCACGCCGATCACGGACGAGAGCCTACCGGTGCTCGCCGCGCTGCGGCACCTCACGCGGCTCGACATCACCGGGTGCGTGCACCTGACCGACGCGGGGCTGATGAGCCTCGCAGCGTCGGAGTCCCTGCGCCAGGTGGTCGTCAACTGCCCGCGGCGCTGGGGCTACAGGCACGAGTACGAACACATCTCCAGGGCAGGCCTGAAGGCGCTCGCGCGGGCGATGCCCCGTTGCGAGATCCTGGACTGAAGGGCGCCCACGTCTCCTGCGGAGCTGTCCGCCACGACCTCCTGGACGTTCCTGCGAGGTTCCGTCACCGAGACCATGCGGGGCAGTGCTCGCTCTCCGTCGTCCTTTGGCGTGCGGAGGGCCAGGACGGTTTCCGCATGGGGGTCCGCGTCCCATCAAGCTGCGCTCGGGGCGCCGGCGCCGCTACCGGTAGGCGCCCTTCACCCGCCGCAATGCTGATGCCCAAGTTCTGACGCCACGGACGCTATGGACGCCATGGACAAGTCAGTTCCGCTGCTCTGACCGGTTGAGCTATCGTGGCGACACGTCACGGCGCCTCCTTGGTTCCGGGCGGTTCGGGCTCGTGGCGTTGCAGGCGGCGTGCTCGCAGGCGCAGTGCCAGTTCGCGCATGTCTGTCGCGCGGTCGGCCTCGTCGGTGAGTTCGGCGCCGAACAGTGTTTCCGTCAGGTCCTCCAGGCTCACGAGGCCCGCCACGCCGCCGTGCTCGTCCACGGCCATGGCGAAGTGGGCGTTCGCCTCGAGCAGCGATCGCAACGCGGCCCGGATCGACGCCGTCGCCGGCACGAACCGCACCGGGCGCGCGAACTCCTTCAGCGGCGCGTCCCGCGGCCCACCCCGCGCCAAGGCGCGCAGCACGTCCCGCTGATACACGTAGCCCGTCACCTCGTCGGGGGACGCGCGGTAGAGCGGCACGCGGCTGAAGGGCTCGGCGTCGCGCGCGCCGAGCAGGTCGTCCGCCGTCGCGTCCTCCGGCAGCATCTGCACCACCGTGCGCGGCGTGAGCACGTCGGCCACCCGGATCTCGTCGAGGCGCAGCAGGTTGGCGTGCCACCGCGCCTCGTCGGCCGCGAGGGCGCCCTCGCCCCGGGCGAGTGCGAGGAACGCGCGCACCTCGGCGCGGGAGAGCTTGGCCCGCTCTCCCCGCGTCACGAGGCGCGTCAGGGCGCGGGTGAGGTAGAGGATGGGGCCCGTCGCGACGACGAGGCCGTGGATGGCGTGGCCGACGAACCCGGAAAGCGGCGCCGCGTACACCGCGCCCAGGGTCTTCGGCACGATCTCGCTCAGCGCGAGGATGAGCAGCGTCAGCACCGCGCTGAACACGCCGACGGCCAGCGTCTCGTGGTCGGCCCAGCCCGAGCCGCGGGCGACGTGGGCGGCCTGCGCCCCGGCCAGCGCGGCACCGATGGTGTGGGAGACCGTGTTCAGCGTCAGGATCGCCGAGATCGCGTCGTCCAGGCGCTCGCCCTTGTACGCGAGCAGCCTCCCC
>CALJKZ010000224.1 GCA_937983085.1 uncultured Gemmatimonadales bacterium | reverse complement strand
GGGGGGGGGACAGCGTGGGAATTCCATCGCGGCGGTGAAGGCGATGGCGTCCGCGTCGCTGATGATCTCGAGCTGGTCGAGGCCCATCGCTTTCCATGTGTCGAGCTCGACGTGGCCGGGCTGGAGCCCGAAGACGAACGAATCCCCCACCCCTTCCAGCATCTTGCGGAGCGTCTTGTCGGCCTTGCGCACCTGGCTCGGCTTCCAGGCACCGAGATGCAGGGGGCGCCCTGGGCTGTGAGGGCCTTGGTAGGAGAGGCTGGCCTGCCACACCCACACGCCCTCGACGATGTGGGACACCTCCAGGATCGACACTCGTGTGCCCACCCGCTCGATGCGGTTTTTGTGCGGCGGCTCCACCGGGGAGCCCGGCACACGGCGAACGGGATGGCAGATCGCACCCCACTGACGGGACTTCATGGACTTGGGACGCTTCATGATCGTTCTTCTCCTTCGGGGATCTTCCCCCGTCCTTCGAGGTAGTGCCTCCATGCGAACTTTGGAACGCGGACCCGCGTCTTGGACGGGTCGAGGAGGGCCGTGGAGTAGGTCGTTCCGCAGTCGGTGCACATGGCGACCTCCATCGTCAGCTGCACGATGGCCCGCGCCTCGCAGCAAAGGCACGCCTCTTCGGGCCACCTTCGTGGCGCGGTCTCGAAAAAGCGCGGGTCGCCTGCGCTTGGTGCACTCACGATGGTCCTGACGGCTTCGAGTCAGCCATTGTTCGTGTCCTCGTAGCGGTCATGCGCCCGCTCGAAGCGCCCGTCGATGCGCGAGCGAAAGCCCCACTCCTGGGTCTTGGGGCCATGGATGAAGAGGGACCAGGATTCGGGCCCGAGGAGTGCATCGATCCGGTGAAAGGTGTCGGGATCGAGGCGGACGACCATGCCGGGCACGACCAGGCGGGTGTACAGGTGGCTATCGCGTTGCTCGAAGTAGCCGCCCGACAAGATCAGGGCGCGAGCCCACCAGGGGTGGTTGTGGAGGTCGGGGTCATGGTCGGCGCGGCGGATGCAGTGGATGAAGACGGTGGGCAGAAAGGTGAGGCGCGGGCGCGGCTTTCGGCCGCCGCAGTTCCACTTCTCGGCGCGCGCGGGCGACATGGCCCCGCACACGTACCATCGCTCCATGTAGAGCCTCCCCTGGTTCCGGATCACCCGCTTCGGCAGACCTTGGACCAGGCGCCGCAGCAGGCGGGGGACGATGTGTCTCTCGCTCACCGGCTTCTCACTCACGGGTGCGGGGTCTCGACGTCGGGGGCCTTGCGGCCGGGCAGGCGGGCCACGAGCCACTTCATCAGCTCGACGCCTCCGGGGCCGCCGGCCCCGGCCCAGGCGGCGGGCTCTTGAAAGGTGCACACGAACACCGTGTCGGCGGGGGTGGAGGTCAGCTGCCAGAGGTGGTCGCGGACCTCCTTGGGGGCCTTGTCGGTGTACACAAGCCAGGTGCTTGGGTCGAGCGGGTAGTGGTCGGGGTAGGCGCGGCCCAGCCCCTCGACCACGCGCGCGCGGGTGAGCTCGGCTTTCACGACGACGACCAAGACGCGTTTTTGAGTGGCCTGGCTACTCACGATCTACCTGACTTTCGGGATCGGGAGACGGGAGGTCGAGGCACGCCTCCCAGTCTGCGATCTCTTCCGCCGACCAGGCCCGGCTGCGGCGGTTCTTCTCGATGCACTCCTTGAGGAGCTGGCGCTGCGGCAAGGTCATCTCGTCCGCCCGGGGGTAGCGCTTGTGCTCCTGCACGAAGTCCAAGAGGAAGATCGGTATCGGCATGCCTCACCCCTTGATCCATCCCGTGTCGATGGTGCGCGAGCCTCGGCGGATGTACGAGACGTCGACGGTCGGGGTCGTCGGGTCGACCCGATTGCGGACGGCGCCCGGAGGACGGGGCGCCTCGAGCCGGGCCAAGGCTTCGAGGAAGCCGAGGCGGGGATCGTGGACCTCGGCCGCCGTCACGCCGCAGCGTTCGACCTCGCCGTCTTCACCGAGGACACAAAAGCGCACGCGCCCCGAGGGCTCCTTGCCCTCGAGCCGGATCGTCTTCGTGCAGGCGCCCGGCCCGACGAGGCGCTCGAGCAGCTCGGAGGCCCGCATGTCAGTGCGCCTCCTGGCGCCCGCGCATGGCCCGACCCAGCTCGGTGAGCGCGTCGCCCAGGTCGACCGTCCACAGCTGGCCCTCGGTGGTCTTGGCTAGCCAGGCGACGTCCTCGGTTTCGATCTGGACGCTGCTCGGCTCCCCCTCCTCACGGGCAAAGACATGCGAGGGGACCGCGGTGGGGGTCCAGTACCACTGCACCGCACCCGCCTCGTCGCGTAAAAAGGAGGCCGCCTCGAAGTCCCAGCAACGGGCCATGAGGCACCACGAGAGGTCGTCGGAGGTCTCGCTGACGGTGACTTCGATGAGGTACACGAGGCCCCCGTGGCGCGACAGGATCGCAGGGCCCGGTAGGTCTTCGGGATCGGCTCCCGTCCTTTCCGCGTACCGCTCCGCCATCTGGTCCCACAGCGACTGCACCGCGGCTTCAAAGGCAACCTGGGCCTGGTCGAGGGTTTCTTCATAGGCCAGACGGAACTTCATGTGCGCGTCCAGGCGCCGACGGAGCTCGAGAGCCAGGGCTTCGGGGACCCTCTCCTCTTCCTGTTCGTCGTCCTTCTCCAATGCCGCGACCGTCATGGCAATCGTCACGCACATGGCTTGGTACTGGTCCACCGTCGCGGGCGGGTGGCCCTCGGCGATGAGCCCGTCCATGACGCTTTGCTCGATGCCATCGAGCAACGCGATCAGCTCTTCTACGTCTTCCATCGTCTTCAGGGTCTTCATGGGGGTGTGTTCTCCTAGGGGGGAAGATGGTCCCGCGCGTGCACGAGCTTCGCCCGTGCGACGCGCCGAAGTTCGGGGGGGATCGAAGGACACAGGTCTTCGAGTCGCGAGGCCGTCGCGAATGCCTCCTCCAGGCGCGCCTGGGCTTCGCGTCGCTCCTGACGAAGCTCCCGGGCCTCGCGCAGCGCCCCTTGAAGGGACCAGAACCCCGCCAGGCCCAAGAAGGTCAGCCCCGCCCATCCCCAGAGATTCTCCGCGGCGAGCACGATGGGAAGCAGGACGATGCCGCCGAGCGCCGCCCAGAGCAGGAAGAGGAGCGCAACGTTGGTCCAGGCGGCGCGGAGGAGGGCCCCGCACGAGGTCACCCTTTTGGCGTGGACGTCGATCTCCTCGAGCGCCAGGCGAAGCGCCTGTTCGTTTGGCTCGTTCATGAGCGGCTTCCTTTGCGCCCCCGGTCGAAGTCGGGGTCGGTTTGCACGTCCATTCGGAGCCGCTCGAGCAGCCCCTCGACTCTCTGGATCCCTTGGAGGACGCGCTTGCGGTTCTTCTGGTCGAGGTAGGCGACGACCCAGTCGAGCTCGGCCGTGACTTCGTCGATCAGCTCTTGGGCCGTGGGCTCTGGACTCTCCGTGTCGGTCATCGCGGTCACGTCGGTGGCGACCTCGGCGACGCCTTGGCTCATGAGGGCATCGGCCTCGACGAGGAGAGCCTCCACGGCCTCGTGGCGTCCGGCCTCGTCGAGCTCGATGACGAGCTTCTCGAGCTGCTCGCCCTCCAAAGTCCGGTAGCCCTCCTTTTGCCCTGCCGGTTCACTCACGGTTTGCCCCACTTTGTCTCACTCGCCTTCGGAGGAGGGCGCAGGGGAAGGTGTCGGTGCGGCCGCGTGTGGGTCCGGGGGCGCCACCTCTTCGAGCATCTCGAGTAGCCGCTCCAAGAAAGCCGGAGCCTCAAGATCCAGGCCCAATCGGCGGGCCATAAACTGCTCCATGTTGCTGTCCCACGAGCCCGGGCGATATTTCTCGACGCGGTCTTTGAGTCCCTCCCAGATGTTCCGGTCGTAGGACGCCTGGAGATACCGCTGAAAGGCGGCCTTCATCTCGGGAGTCAGGGTAGGGTCGTCCGTCACGTTTTGCCTCACTTCTTCCGGGGTTGAACTTCGAGCGCCTGCGAAAGCTGTTTGCGGGCGGCGTCTCGGACGTCGGGGAAGGACGCCCCCCACTCGTCCTCCATCCGGGAAACCAGCGCGGAAGCGCTTCGGAGGCGGTCCATGGACTCGTCGCGTCTTTTGCGGACCGCCCCCATGTTGCGCACCACCGTCCCAAGGGGGAGGAGGAACAGGCCAAGCAGGCCCAGGACGACCGCCGCTTCGACATACCCGAGCCCCTGCGCGGTCACGACGCCGATCAGAGCCGCACCCACGGCCCAGGTGAGCCCGACGGCCGCGACAGAGAGGCGATGCAGGATCAACTGGGTCGAGCGACTCTTCACCATGAAGAGTTGATGGTCGAGCTCGTCGCAGGCCAATCGGAACCGTTCGAGTCTCTCGTCGACGCCTGGTTCACTCACGGTTTGCCTCACTTTCGGGACCTGCTCCACAGCTCCGGAGAGGTTCGCGTGCGCCGATGACCTGGCCACGTCTCCCCCTTCCCACATCGGTTACGAGCGGGTCGAACGCGACCACTACAACTGACGACGCCTCCCCCTCCCCACATCCGTTGCGAGTAGCCAAACCAGACGGGGTGCCACCCGTCTGCACCAACTGGCACTGCCTCCCTCTCCCCACATCCGTTGCGAGGTCGGCCGGCCCGAAGATGCCGGCTGCTTCGTGGGAACTGGCAATGCCTCCCTCCCCCCGCATCCCCCCATCCGTTGCGAGGGACGCACTCGACGAAGAACCGCGACCCATGCTTTCGCTGGCAATGCCTCCCCCTCCCCACGTCCGTTGCGAGGCGGAGAGCATGCTGGTCTACTCCGTGTTCGCCGACTGGCAATGCCTCCCCCTCCCCACGGCCGTTGCGAGAGCCCATGAGAAACGTCGTTCGTGTGGCGCAGGTGCCGGTTCGTGCCTCCGTCGCATGCACGCAAGGTCGAAGGTAGTAAACCCCCCATCTTGCGTGCGGATAGGTGAGAGCGTCCCGGCCCGGGTACCGGGCCGGGACCTCTCGTGGGAGTGGGGTGACTTCGCCGTTCCTTCCCCGAAGGGTTTTTCGACGTGCACGAGGCACGCCTCCGGGCACCGGGAGCCCTCCCGGTTTGTTTTCTCGGGCGTGAGCCCGAAACTCTTGGTGGTGGTAGGCCATCAGCCCTGGCCGCTCCCCTCGCTCCCCTCGGGCCCCTCGGGGGGCAAGGCGGGCGCGGGCGGGGCCGGCGGGTGCTGGACGATGACGGCCCCCTCGAGAGACTCCTCGTAGCGAGCCGGAAGCCCCACTTCCTTGGCGAGCTCGACGAGCAGCTCGGCGCGGGCCGCCTTGAGGAGCCCCACGCAGTGCTCGCGGATCTCGGCGGCCACCCGGGGATGAAAGTCCGTGTAGCTCGGGACGGAGCCCTGGCCGCCGCGGCTGTCGTAGCCGAGCCCGGTGCCCCCTTCGACGAGGTCGATCTGCCGCGTGAGCACGGCGAGGTCGTGGCCGAGTTCCTCGGCCTTGCTCCGAAATGCGGGTTTGTGCTGGGTCATGCGTCCTCTTCGTCGGGGGCGAGCTGGGTGCTCCAGGCGTAGCTCGCGTAGGTGGTGAAGTGAAAGAGCGCGTCGCACTTCACACAGCGGGTTTCGTTGTCCTCGGTGGAATCGTCGTAGACGTCGCTCTCCGCGGCGGCCTGGTGGAGGTCGTCGGCGTCGTAGTGATGGCCGCAGGCCGGGCACACCAACGTCGCCCGGCGCGCGAGAGGGTCGTGGTGGCGGAGCGTGAGGAGGCTAGGCATCGGAGTCCTCCCGCAGACGCTTTTGGCGTTCGCTCCGAAGGACGAGTGCCTCCCGTCCCAGCCAAAGGAGCGGACCCCCCACGCCCAGAAGAAGGACCCCCAATGCGCACACGTCCTCACAGCGGGGCAACGAAAGGCCGAGGACAACCGCGAGCCCGACCGCGGCGGCCCAATGCACGGCCTCCAAAAGGCGCAACCGCCCCACCAAACTCATGTCAGGACGCCTCCTGCGGTTCGGGCCTCGGTGGAGCAGGCGGGGGGGGGTCGCGGGGGGGTCGGTCGTGGGCCGCCTCGACCACGGCCCGACCGACGACGGTGGCCGCGATCACGCCGGTCCGCGGGCGCTCGAGAAGGCCGCGGCGTACCAGCGAGCTCGGGGTGCTGCGAAAGCCCCGGCTGCTGCATTCGTCGCCGGCCGCGGCTACGGCCTCCAGGCAGTCGCGCTGGTTGGGGGACAGCAGATCCCACAAGGCCCGGTAGCGAAGCGCGGTGTAGGTAGCGGCCTGGTCGTCGAGGCGCTTGTCGGGCCATTGCTGGGCCTCGAAGCAGGCGCGATCCAGCCCGGCGCTTTGGCGCTTCTCGACGATGGCCGTCAGCCGCTCCACCACCTTCGGGGAAACCCAGTAGTCGTCGGGCAGTGCGGCGAGTGCCTCGTGCGTGGTGTAGCGGCGGTAGAAGGCCTGGGTGACGAACACCCAGGGCGCCCCCATGGGCCGGATGGGGGCCCCGTGGCAGCGCCGAGGCACACCCCGTCGAAGCTTGCGGCGCCCGCAGGTGTCGCATACCCACCAGTGCAGGGGGTCGGGCAACGCGACCCGGGTGGCCGCTCCGCCGGCGCTGAAGGTCATCGCGGATGGGTGTTCTCCTGGTTCGCGTCCTCACGGACCTCGTCGCTCGGCGCCGCGGGCTCCTCATAGGCCAAGAAGACCGGGCTCCAATCGAGCCTCACGGTGAAGGTGTGCTCCACGCCGTCACGGCCGCGTATGAAGACCTTGGCGCCGTTCTCGAACATCTCGTAGGACTCGCAATCGTCGTGGCACAGCGCCTCGGCGAACTGGGTGGCCGCGTCTTCGGCATCGGCGCCCCGGATCTTCTGCGAGGTCAGGTCGTAGTCCTCGAAGTCGGAGTCCTCCAGCCGGCACGCCCACGTGCCCCGGGTGTCGTCAGAACGGGGCGCGGGCTGCATCGAGATCCTCTTTCTCCTTTGGCTCCTTTTCGGGTGCGGTGACCAAGGCCCGGTCGCGCACGATGGCGACGCTGTAGTCCGGGACGTAGCTCACCACCGACGAGTGGGCCTCGAGCCACAGGTCCAGGTACGCCTGCAGGAGCGGATAGCCCTTGGGGTCGAGGTCGGACGCGGCGTCCTCGTAGTGCTCTTGGCGTTCGAGCGCGTCCTCCAGGACATCCGCGGCGTCGAGCGTCAGGGGAGTCGGCCGCGTGGCGTAGATCCGGGGGTCCTCGAGCCCTTCGTGGTCGGGGTCGTCATCCCAGAACTCGAAGAGCGTCGCGGCGTCGTCGAACTGCTCGAGTTCCTCGCAGACCGCCACGCCGTCATAGTCGGCGACGTGGACCTTCTTGGCCGCGTTCCACTTGGCCTGCTCGCGCGCCTCGAAGTCCGCCGCGCGGCAGGGGCGGCAGACCGTCCAGTGCCGTTCCTCGACCTCCTTGCCGCACGTCTTGCAGTGCACCGGCTGGCAGCAGGCGTGGGCGTCTTCTTCCGTGCGTGCGACCCGGCGACACGCTCCGCAGGCCCACACCTTGGCGGGACGCCCGTCCTTGTGAAACAGCTCGATCACGTCCATCGGTCTCGCTCCTTTTCGTAGTCGTCTTTGTTCCACCAACGGTCGAGACGACGGGCACACCGCCGCAGTCGGTCGACGAAGGCGTCGAGCAGCACGGAGGGGACGGCCGACCACCTCATGCAGCCCCCCGGAAGCGGTCGTAGTCCTCGTGGAGGATCTCGGGTGTGTAGCGAAGCACGTCCTTTTTGCGGCAGGCGATCCGGATCAGGGTGTAGGCTTTCCAGATCCGCTCGGCACGGCCGTCGATGTAGGCTTGGATCCGTTCCTCGGGCACCCCCAGGACGTGGAGGGCCCGCATCGTCTCCCGATACGCCTGGACCTCGAAGGCCCAGCCCATCCGCCCATTGAGGACGTAGGTGCCCGCGAAGATCACGGGCCCGTACTGCCCACTGCCGGACGTGCACGAACTCGTGGGCCCAGGTGGACGCCTGGCTGTAGGGATCCTGCTCGTCGAAGTCGGCGCCGAGGCGGATCGTCTTGTAGTAGGTCGTCGTGAAATGGTCGAGGGGCCCGCTCGTTTTGGTGACCACCTCGATGCCGTACGCGCGAGCGAGCCGCTGGTAGTGCTCGATCATCACCTCGGGCGTCGTGAGCTGCCGGATCGTGGGCTCGAGGTTGAAGCCGCTCTTGGCGACGTGGAGGTGCTTGCTGCGGATCGGAAGGGCGCCCATGTCACAGATCCTCCTTCCAGATGCCCGCATGCTCGAGGTCCACGACCTTGCCGGCCACGGCGCGCTCGGTCTGAACGTCGAGGTACACCTTGAGCTGCGCCAGGTCGGTGATCGCGGCAATGGGGAGCGTGTAGCCCCTTTCCTTTGCGGCCTCGAAAAGACGGTCCACGGCGCGCTTGGTGAGCTGGGCGCAGGCCGCGAAGACGTTGGAGGCGTTGATCTTGCCGCGCTTGATCTCCTCGAGCGGCACGTCGAGCGGCACCACGTTGCTGGGCCGTGGCGTCGGGCCCGAGGCGGCCTCGCCGGCGGGGCCGAGATCCACCTCTTCGTAGAGAAGCGGGCCGAGGGCGCGCGCGTCCTCGAGGCTCACCTGCACGGTGATCGCCACGCCGCCTTCGTGCGCGGTCATCTCGGTGAGCTTGCCGCGGACCTTCATCGGCGCTGCCCGTACTTCTGGCAGAGGTTGAGGAGGACCGCCTCACGCTCGGCGGGGGTGAGCCGCTCGAGCATGGCCCCGACTTGCTGGTAGGCGGGGCCGGCTCGGTGCACGAGCGTCGGGATCTCCGTGAAACTGAACTTCACTTCGGTGCCGACGCGGGGGATGACTTGAACGCGGATCGTCATGGTTTTTCGGGCTCCACTTCGGCGAGGACTTCGAGAAGGCGGTCGAGGAAGGCGGGGGCCTCGAGTGTGAGACCCAGGCGTTTGGCGACGCCTTCGGTGACCTCGACGTGGAGGGTGCCACTTTGCCATTTACGGACGTCCCCCTCGAGCGCCTCCCAGACCTCGCGGTCATGGCAGGCTTGCATGTAGCGCTCGAACTCGGGTTTCAGCTCGTCGGACAGGTTCATCGCTCTCTCCGCTATCGTCTCCAGGGGACCCCGAAAAGCCGGTCTCGCAGCGCGATCACGGGCATCGTCACCACCAGGATCGGGACCACGACCACGAGCTCCCAGGGCTTGAAGTGAAAGGGGTTATGGCCCCACGACCTACCCGGCATCGTCGCCGTCCCTTTCCGCCAAGGCGGCCTCGCCGGCCTCTGTGGCCCGGTAGCCCTCGAAGGCGTCGTCCTCGTCTCGGGCCGGCTCGATGAGCCCGAGCGAGACGAGGCGGTGTTCCGTGTCCTTCTCGCGCTCGCCAAAGGCGACGGTGGTCATCGTCGCCACCCGCAGGACGCTCCAGTCCTCCTCGGTGAGGCCGTCGGTATCGAGCGGGGCCCCGATCACGCGTCGTCGTCCTTCCTCGCGACCCTCCGCAAAGAGCGAAGGAGCAAGACGCACGCGGCCACCAAGGTGAGGACGTACACCCCCACCTCCCAGCCCACAGGCTGGGGGTTGTGGAGCAGCCACAGCTGCGCCAGGACCAAAAAAAGGAGCATCTGCGTGAAGGTGTGAGGCTCCGGTGTGGGGACCCACTTCTTCATCCGAGCGTGACCGTGAGCATCCCGAGCTGGGTTTTCCGCTTCTTGGGCTTCTCCATGGGGAGAGTCGGCCCGAAGCTATCCTGGGGATGGGCCCCGCAGCTGTCGCAGGTGGGCCGCGGCGGTGTGGTCGAGTGGAAGGCGAGAGGGGTGGTGACGGGGCCTCCACACAGGCCACAGGTTCCTACGATTTTCTTGCTCATGTCGTCTTGGTCTTTCGTTTGGCGTTTTTAGGGAAGGAGGTCCTTGGCCGACACCTCCAGCGAGGCGGCCAAGCTGTAGAGGGTCTCGAGGGAGGGGACGAAGCCGTTCCCGGCTTCGAGGTTGGCGAGGTGGCTGCGGGTGATCGTGGTCTCGTGGGCCACGTCCTCCTGCGAGCGCCCGCACTGCTTGCGGGCCTTGAGCAAGCGCTTTCCGATCTCCTCGGAGAGCCAGCGCTTGCCGGCGATCTGGGTCTCGAAGGGGTTTTTCTTGGCCCGGCGGCGGCTCACAGCTCCTCCTGCGCGCGATCCGGGTCGGCGTGCACGTCATGCTCGTAGGGGATCACCTTGCGGTATTGGCTCCAAGGCGGACGGAAGTTGCTCCGCTTCGTCCTGAGGTGACGGCAGGCCGC
>CALJKZ010000223.1 GCA_937983085.1 uncultured Gemmatimonadales bacterium | reverse complement strand
TTGTTCTTTTTGTTTTTTCAGTGTCGCTAGATTATCGCTGCTAATATACATAAGAACTTACGCTGGACATGGAGGACAGGGCGATGAGTTCGGAGAGCGAACGCGAGGCCGTGAGCTTCGTATCGGGATTGATTCTGGGAGCGATCATCGGGGCGGGGGTCGCCATGCTGACGGCGCCCCAACCCGGGCGGAAGACTCGAAAGCGTCTCCGGAAGTCGGCGCGGAGGTTCCAGGGAACGGCCCAGGATCGACTCGATGCGTTGGCGGGGGACATCAAGGAGAAGGTGGACGAGGCGGTGGTCGCAGCGCGCACGAGGCTTCCCGCGGGCTGAGCCGGATCGCCCGCCGGCGTTCGGCGGGCACGAGGGACGGGGCGGGCCAGAGCGCCGCCGCACCCGCGGCGCTCAGCGTCCGCCGGGAATCCGTCCGCGGATCCGGGGAAAGCGGAAGCGCCGACTCGAACGGTCGCAGAGCTCCGTGGGCTCGGTGCCCGGAATGAAGTACTCCATGTACCGGTCTTCTTCCGCGCACCAGCGTGACGCCAGCAGCCCCGTTTCGCGGTCGACGAGGACCGCGTTCAGCCCGGCGGGCACCGGCCACGGGTCGGGCGTGGGCAGGAGCGGAGGCTGTTCCTCCATTCCGTTCTCCTCGTCCCCTTCCGTGCCGAGATAGACGCGACGCATGAAGTCGCCCCAGACCGGGGCGGCGAGCAGGGCCCCCGTGGCTTGGGGTTTGCCGGGGCCCAACTCGAAGATGGGCTGCGGAGTGTCCATGCCGAACCAGACGGTGGCGAGAAGGTTCGGCGTGAAGCCGTTGAACCAGACGTCGGTGCCGTCGTTGGTGGTGCCGGTCTTCCCCGCCGCGGGGATCTCGCGCGGCAACCCGGAACGCACCCGGATGGCCGTGTAGCCGGTACCCCGCCGAACCACGTCCTCGAGCATGTCCACCATGATCCGCGTGGGGAGGCTGTCGAGGACGACCGTGCGCTCCGGCTGGGGCTCCCACACGACGTTACCGCGGGCGTCCTCCACCCGGAGGATGGGGAAGGGACGGACCTTGGTGCCCATGTTGGGATACGCCGAGTATGCCTCGGCGATCTGGAGGGGAATCACCTCGGCCGCACCGATGGTGGACGACGGGAAGCGCTCGATCTCCGTCTGGATCCCCATGCGCCGGGCGGTCTGGGCGATGGTCTCCATGCCCACCTCCTCCCAGCCCAGGCGGATGGCGATCATGTTGGTCGAGCTGGTGAGCCCCTGACGGATGGTCATGGGCCCCTTGAAGTCGGGCGTGAAGTTCGACGGTCTCCAGTCGGTGCCGTCGAGCTGGGGGTACACCACGGGGATGTCCTCGACGATGTACGTCGGCGGGATCCCGGTGGTGATGGCCGCCGTGTAGACGAACGGCTTGAAGCCCGATCCCGCCTGTCGACGAGCCTGGCGGGCCCGGTCGAACTTGGACTGGCTGAAGTCCCGGCCACCGATGAGGGCCTTCACATGCCCCGTTTCGGGGTCCAGTGCGATGAAGGCCCCCTGCACGTACGGCGTGGCGGCGCCCGAGAACTCGGGAACCGTGTCGAACTCGGCGAACAGCGGATGGGCGAAGTAGGAGGTGTCGGCCTCGATGCGAGCCCATCCCTCCTCCATGGCGGCTCGAGCCGCGCGCTGCATGCCCACGTCCAGCGTCGTGTAGACCTGATAGCCGCCGCTGTAGATCTCCTGCCCGAAGCGATCGTCGAGGATCTGACGGACCCACTCGGAGAAGTACGGTGCGATCTCGGCGTCCCCTTCGTCCGGCTCCTCCGCCGGCAGGGGGTAGGCCTTCCACCGCTCGGCTTCGGCCTCGGTCAGGTACCCTGCGCTCGCCATGAGGTTGAGCACGAGGTTGCGTCGCGAGAGCGCGGCTTCGGGGTGACGGAAGGGGTCGTAGCGTCCGGGGCGGTTGAGGATGGCCGTGAGGAGCGCCGCCTCGGCGACGTTCATGTCGACGGCGTCCTTGCCCAGGTAATTCCGGGCGGCGTTCTGGAAGCCGTAGCCGCGGCCCATGTAGATCTCGTTGAGGTACGCCTCGAGGATCTGATCCTTCGTGTACGACCGCTCGAGATCGAGGGCGACCTGCAGCTCCTTGAGTTTGCGCAGATAGCGCCTCTCGAAGCCGATCTCGTCGAACATGTTTCGGGCGAGCTGCTGGGTGATGGTGCTCCCGCCGCCCGCGTAGTTGAACGTCAGGACCCCGACTGCTGCCCGGGCGATGCCGATGGGGTCGAAGCCGCCGTGCTGGTAGAAGCGCTTGTCTTCGGTGGCGATGACCGCTTGCGGCACGTACTCGGGAAGCGCCCGGATCTCCACCGGCGTCCGGCTCTCGAACCCGATCTCGGCGATCTGCCGCCCATCGATGGAGAAGATCTTGCTCTTCTGCTCGTGCTGGAACGTGCGGATCTGGGCGATGGAGGGGCAGGCATCTCCCGCGCAGAGATTCTGCCACGTCCCCCACACGCCGCCGAGTCCCAGCGTGGCGACGAAGGTGAGGACGAGCAGGTACTCGCGGGGGTACCAGTACTTCTCGAGCTTGGCCAGTCGACTCGTCGCGGAGCCGCTCGCCTTGGGTTTCGCTCGTGCCATCATGTTCTGGGCACCACGGGGTCGGGGGCGGGGTCGTCTCGACAGCAGTGCAAGCCGAGTGCCAAGGGGTTATTCGCATGGAAGCTACTCAGGGTTCCGGGCACACCTCAACCGTTTCTTCGGCGTCGCCGTGCGCGACCCGGCCCGACCCTCCCCGGGAAGCCGTCTCCCTGGGCCGTCGAACGTGCTTGACCGGGGTCGGCCCCGCGGTGATCGTCCCCCCATGACCCTACGCCTCGTGTCCGCCGCCGCCGTCGCCGTGGCCCTGTCCGCCGCCGGGTGCCGCGCGCAAGCGCCGCCCCCCATGGTGGTCTCGTCCGACCCCGAGTTGGGGGCCATGGCGTCGGAGCTCCTCCCGGACCTGGCGCCTCGCGCGGGGATGGAGCTTCGGAGTCCGGTACGGCTCGAACTTCGAAGTCGGACCGAGCTCGTGGACTACCTCATGGGCAAGATCGACGAGGAGTTGCCGGAAGAGGAAGCCGTTGCTCGCCGCGACGCCTACGCTCTCCTCGGCCTGCTGCCGGCAGACCTCGACCTCCGGGCCATGCTGCTCGAGCTCTACACCGAGCAGGTCGCCGGCTTCTACGAGCCCGACTCCACGGCTCTCTTCGTCATGGACGATCAGGACCCCGACGACGTCCACGCCCTGCTCATGCACGAGCTCGTCCACGCCGTGCAGGACCAGAACGTGGATCTGGACGCCCTGACCGACTCGGATCGCGGCAACGATCGGGCGCTGGCGGCCCAGGCCGCCATCGAAGGCCAGGCGACCCTGGTCATGCTGGAGTACGCCACCGAGCAGATGACGGGAGCGTCGGTCGATCTCGGGCGGATTCCGGACTTCGCAAGCCAGATCCGTCCGGCGCTGGAAGCCATGAACTCGCAGTTTCCGGCCCTCGCCCGGGCCCCTCGGGTCATCCGGGAGACCCTCCTCTTTCCGTACCTCGAGGGGGCGGGCTTCGTGCAGCGCCTGTGGTCCGAGGGGCGACGCCTCGACCCCCTCGGCGACGCTTTGCCGCTGTCCACCGAGCAGGTACTCCGTCCGCAGGCGGAGCCGCCGCTGGACGTGGACATCGCCGTTTCTTCGGGCGCGGTGATCCTGAGCGACGGCCTCGGCCGCCTCGAGCTCGGTGTGCTCGTGGAGGACGTCCTCGGCGATGCGGGGGACGGGTCGGGTGCAGCCGGGAGCGGGGGCCCGGCGGAGGGGTGGGATGGCGACGGCTTCGTGCTGGTGGAGGACTCCGGTGGCGAACGCGGCGTCGTGTGGGTGGTGGTGTGGGATGCTCCCGAGACGAGAACACGGTTCGTCGAAGGGGTGAGTGAGGCTGCGGGCCGCTTCGGCGGAGTCGTCGCCGTCGAGCTTCTGACCGTCGACGGCCGTCCGCTGAGCGTCCTTCGGGTAGGCCCCCCCGACGTCGTGGGCGTCGATGCCCTCGGCGTCTCGATCTCGCTCACTCCCCTCCGGTGACCCTCCCTCGGTGAGCGACCCCATTCGCATCGACGTTGCCGCGGCCGCCGGTGGCTACCCGGTCCTGGTGGGAGCCGGGGCCTCGTCGTCGCTCCCGCAACTGGCCCGGGCCCACGCACCGGGTGGCAGGGTGGGTCTCGTTTCCGACAGCAACGTCGGCCCCCTGCACGCAGAGCGTATCGCCGAGGCGTGTCGTCAGGAGGGCCTCGCGGTGAGCCTTCAGACCTTCCCCGCGGGGGAGCGCTCGAAGACCCGCACGCGGTGGGCGGAGCTCACCGACGCGTTCCTCGACTTCGGCCTCGGCCGTGACGGCTGCGTCATGGCCGTGGGTGGAGGCGTGGCGACGGATCTGGGAGGGTTCGTCGCGGCGACCTACCTGCGCGGGGTTCCGGTGATCCAGGTGCCGACCAGCTATCTCGCCATGATCGACGCGTCCGTGGGCGGCAAGACGGGCGTGGACGTGGAGGCGGGCAAGAACCTCGTGGGCGCGTTCCACGCCCCGGTGGCCGTCGTCGCCGACACGGCGCTCCTTCGAACGCTGCCGGCGAAGGAGCGCGGCGAGGGTTTGGTCGAGGCGGTGAAACACGGAGCCATCCTCGACGGGGATCATCTGGAGGTCATCGAGGAGGGCGCGTCGGATCTCCTGGCCGCCGAGGCCGATACCGCCGCCTCGGTCATCGCAGCCAGTGTGCGGATCAAGGCCGAGGTGGTCGCCGAGGACGAGCGCGAGGGTGGCTACCGGCAGATCCTCAACTTCGGGCACACGGTGGGTCACGCCGTGGAGGCGGCCTCCGAGTACGGGCTCGGCCACGGCAGCGCGGTTGCCCTCGGCATGGTGGCCGAAGCGCAGATGGGAGAGGAGATGGGCATCACCGTCGCGGGCACTCGTGATCGATTGGAGCGCGTGCTGGGGCGGATCCTGGGACGGGACGCCGTGTCCGATGCGGCGCCGGAGACGGCGGACGCGCTCTTCACCCGAGCCGTCGGGTTCCTCGACCAGGACAAGAAGGTCCGGGGCGGCAGGCCGCGCTACGTCCTCCTCGAGGGCATCGGGAGCGTGGCGCCGGGTGAGGGGTGGACCCACGACGTCCCCGACGAGATCGCGCACGGTGCCTTGGAGCGCGTTCTAAAGGGCGGCTAGCAGCCTTCATCTGGCCGGCCCCGATCCTCTATACTATCCCGCGAGCCTTTCCCGTACGGAGGTGCCATGGCGCTCACCGAGCGCACTGAAGGGATGACCATCGCGTCGGCGCTCACCCTGCGCGCAACCACCGATCCCGGCTCGGCCCTGCTCTTGTTCGGCGAGAGCCGGTCGACGTTGGCCGAGATCGATCAGCAGGGAGACGCCCTCGCGGCGTCGTTGGCCAACCTCGGCGTGGAGGCCGGCGACCGGATCGCCTTCCTCCTGCCCCCGTGTCCCGAGTTCGTCGTCGCCTTCTTCGCCGCCGCCAAGCTCGGGGCCGTGGTGGTGCCGCTGAATCCGCGCCTCACCAGCGGCGAGATCCAGTACATGCTCCGTCACTCGGAAGCCGTGTGCGCCGTGACCGTCGAGCAGGACCGGGATGTGGACTACCTCCAGCTGTTCGAGGAGCTCATGCCGCAGCTCCCCGAGCTGCAGTACCTCGTCACGGTGGGGGAGGAGGATCTCTGGTACGACGACCGGATCTTCCAGTTCGAGGACCTGATCTCGGCAGGTGCCGGACGCGACTACCCGGTCCCGGAGATCGAGCCCGACGACTTCTTCGCCCTGGTCTACACCTCCGGAACCAGCGGCAAGCCGAAGGGCGTGGAGCTGAGCCATGCCAACCTCCTTTCCGCGGCCGCCGGCACCGCCGACGCCATCGGTCTGGGTCCTGATGATCGGGTGGTGGGTATCTCGGCCCTCTTTCACGTGTACGGCCTGGCTTCCGGGCTTCTCGGGTGCATGCTTTCGGGGGCCTCCATGGTCCTCCAGGACGACGAGGATGCGGCGGCGACGCTGGACGCAGTGGGGCGGGCGGGAGCCACCGTCCACTTCGGGATCCCCACGCTTTTCGTGACGGCCCTGGACCTTCTGGGTCAGCGGTCGTGGACCCTCGACAGTCTCCGGTTGGCCGTCATCGCCGGCGCACCGGTACGGGACGAGCTCGTGACCGCGGTGTCCGAGCGACTCGGCGTCACGGTGGTGACCGGGTACTCCCTGACTGAGACCGCCTCGACGGTCAGCGCGTCGAGGCCCGACGACCCGCCGGAGAAGCGTCGATTCACCGTGGGCAGACCCATCGAGGGAACCACCGTGAAGATCGTCGATCCAGCGGCTCCCGATGCCCAACTCCCGGTGGAGAGCGTGGGGGAGATCCGGGTGAAGGGGCCCGGCGTCATGCTCGGCTACTACCGCCAACCGAAACAGACGTCGGAGGCCTTCGACGCCGACGGCTTCTTCCGTACGGGGGACCTCGGTCTCGTGGACGAGGAGGGGTACCTCCATTTGGTCGGTCGGACGAAGGACGTTATTATTCGTTCTGGCTTCAACGTGTATCCCCGTGAGGTCGAGGCTCGGATCGAGTCTCATCCGGCGGTACAGGAAGTGGCGGCCGTCGGCATTCCCGACGCGCTGCTCGGTGAAGCCATCTGCGCCTGCGTCGTCCCCGTCGAGGGAGCGATCGTGACCGGCCAGGAGATCGTGGAGTGGTGCCGCGAAACACTCGCGGAAGAACGCACGCCCGATCGGGTCCGGTTCGTCGACGCGCTACCGCGTTCGGAGACGGGTCAGGTGCGGAGGGTCGAACTCTCCCGAGCCGTTCAATCGGAGGGACAGTCGGCCTGAGGGGACCGCGGCGTCCACGGTGGACGCGCCCCGAGGCTTCCCCGACCCCGACGCGAGCCAACGCTCGCGGCCGAGGTGGGGAGGTCTCGCGAACCACAATTCAGTTTGCGAGACAGACGACACCATGAGTGTTCCGTACACCAAGGCTCCCCATCAGGGGAACTTCGGCATGGCGGGGGCAGAGTCGCCCCACGCCGCCCTCCTCATCGACTTCGACAACGTCACGATGGGGATGCGCAGTGACCTTTCGAAGGAGCTGAAAACGCTCCTCGATTCCGACGTCATCAAGGGCAAGGTTAGCGTTCAACGCGCCTACGCCGACTGGCGACGCTACCCCCAGTACATCGTGCCTCTGTCCGAGGCGTCGGTGGATCTGATCTTCGCTCCCGCCTATGGGAGCAACAAGAAGAACGCCACCGACATCCGGATGGCCATCGACGCGTTGGAACTGGTCTTCATCCGTCCGGAAATCGGGACGTACATCCTCCTCACAGGGGATTCGGATTTCTCGAGCCTCGTCCTGAAGCTCAAGGAATACGGCAAGTACGTCATCGGCGTGGGCATCCAGGAGTCCAGCTCGGACATCCTCGTCCAGAACTGTGACGAGTACTACTCCTACACGAGCCTCACCGGCCTCACCAAGACCACCGATCTTCCCAGCGGAGGCCGCGATCCGTGGCAGCTGGTCAAGGATGCCGTGGACCGGATGGTGAAGCGCGACGACGTGATGCGGTCCGATCGTCTCAAGCAGGTCATGCAGGAGATCGACGCGTCCTTCGACGAGGGCTCCATCGGCTTCTCGAAGTTCAGCAAGTTCCTGGCGGAGGCCTCGTCACGCGGGCTCGTGGTCCTGAAGAAGATGGACAACGGCCAGTACGAGATCTCGCCCTCGTCGGGCGGGGGTCGGAGCGGCGGAGGTCGAAGCAGCCGGTCGTCGGAGAGTCGCGGGCGGCGCGGCGGACGTGACCGGGGCGGACGGCGGGGCGGTCGGGACCGCGGTGCACGCTCGGGTTCGGAAGGAGACGCGCCGTCGGCGACCGAGGAGGCTGCCTCGTCGGACCACGGCGGGGACCCCCTCAGCGACGCGTACGATCTGCTCCGGACGACCCTCGAGACCCTTCGGTCCCAGGGACGGGACCCGGTCCGGGACTCCGACGTGAAGCGGAAGATGCTCGAGCGCGATCGGGGCTTCGACGAGACCGAACTCGGTTTCGGGAAGTTCAGCCTCTTCCTCGCTCAGGCCGAGGACGACGGCGTCATCACCGTGGACCGGAACGAGAACGGGAACCTGCAGGTCTCGCTGGACGACTCCGGCGACCATGGCACCCGCGAGGGCGCTCCGCGCGACGAGAGCGCTGCCGGTGACCGCGGCGCGGGCGATGATGGAGCCCACCCCGGGGCCGGAGCCGGCCACGACGGCGTTCCGTCTCACGAGCAGGAGTCCCGCCCCGACCGGAGTGCGCAGCAGCACGCGGCAGCGGCGACGGCGACTCCCCCCCGAGACGAGCCGACGACGTCCGTGCCCGAAGACGACGGGAAGACGGTCATCGAGGTCGAGCCGCCCCGGAGGAGTTTCTTCGGGCTGCGTCTCGGGCCGCGGAAGGGATCGACCCGGCGCCGCAGCGAAGAGGTGACGCTCCTCGAAGGGCAGACGGTCACGCCTCCCTCGAAGGGAAGCTCCGACTCGCGAGGAGCCGCCGACACCAGCAGAGCCGCCGATGCCAGCGGAGCCGCTGACACGCGCGGAGCCGCCGATGCCGGACCGGCCACCGACGATCGGGGCGCGACCCGGACCATGGAAGCACCTCGTTCCGGCCCGTCCGACGGAGGCTCCAACGGCGGTGCCCCGAGTGGTTCAGGGCAGGTGAACCTGGACGACCTCGCCTTGCCGTCGGAGAAGGGGGCCATCATCCGCTACCTCGCCCACCGCTACAAGGGCGTGGGTGAGAAGACGGCGGAGACGCTCGTCGATCACTTCGGAGCCGACATCTTCCGTACGATGCACGAGAGGCCCGACGCCATCTCCGAGGTCGTACCGCCGAAGCGGGCCGAGCAGGTCCTCGACGCATGGCGTGCCGACTACGAGCGCAGGACTCGCTCACGCACCTGAACCCGGGTCGACGCTGAGCTACCGACCGCGGCTGGGTACGGATCCGTCCCTCGATTCCCTC